>CBFQYI010000143.1:0-9909 GCA_965720825.1 uncultured Chryseobacterium sp.
AAATTATATAAAACACTGTAAAATAAACAGTAAAACAACATTAAGTCCACAAAAAACATTCATTTTTATCATTTAAGAACAGATATATATCCCTTTTCGGCTTCTTATTTCATGTTGACAATAACAATTTTTAACAATAAGATAAGCGTAAATTTTTCGCTAAAATTTCGTAATTTTGTGGGTCTTAATTTTACGATGAAAACATTCCTTTTTCAACAGTAATTTTTGTCAGCATTCTAAAAAAATGCAGTTACAAATTACATGAATTCAGGAATACGGGTAAAAGTTCAATTGATGACAGCCCCGGAATATTCTGTGGCAAAACACCATTACTGGCAGCCTTAATACTGTACAGTCTTTTTATGAATAAACAAAATATGGCTAATACAACAGAAATAGATATAAAAAAACAGATTTTCGTTAAGAATGCACATCTTAACAATCTGAAACATATAGACGTCCTGATTCCGAAAAATAAGCTTATTGTTATTACAGGAGTTTCAGGAAGTGGAAAATCCTCTTTGGCCTTTGATACCATTTATGCAGAAGGACAGAGAAGATATGTTGAAAGTTTAAGTTCTTATGCCCGTCAGTTTTTGGGAAAATTAGAAAAACCAAAAGTAGATGATATCAAAGGACTTGCACCTTCTATTGCCATTCAGCAGAAAGTAATTTCTTCCAATCCGCGTTCTACTGTGGGAACTTCTACAGAGATCTATGATTATATGAAGCTTTTATTTGCAAGGATCGGGAAAACCTTTTCACCGGTTTCCGGAGAAGAAGTGAAAAAAGATTCGGTTTCTGATGTGGTAGACTTTATTAAAGCGTCTAAAAAAGACACTTCTTTTCTATTGACCGCTCCCTTGGAATATGACGTTGATAATTTCAAAGAAACCTTAAATATTTTAAAACTGGCAGGTTTCACAAGGCTTGAAATTAATGGAAATCTTGCGGGAATTGAAGATCTGGAAAGTTTTGGTTTTACGCCTGAAAAAGGGATGACTATCAATCTTGTCATCGACCGTTTCTCGTACGAAGAAGACGAAAGTTTCTTACAAAGACTTGCGGACTCTATTCAAATGGCTTTCTATGAAGGACGCGGCTATTGTTCACTAAAGAACACAGATACTGAAAAAGTAAAAGAGTTCTCCAATAAATTTGAGCTGGACGGGATGGAGTTTCTTGAACCCAACGTTCATTTTTTCAGCTTTAATAACCCATACGGAGCATGTCCGGCGTGTGAAGGATACGGAAAAGTAATCGGAATTGACGAGGATCTTGTTGTTCCCAACAAAACTCTTTCTATCTATGAAGATGCCATTGTCTGCTGGAGAGGAGAAACGATGAGCGAATGGAAAAAAGATTTCATCAAAAAAGCAGGTGACTTCCCTATTCACAAACCTTATCATCAATTAACAAAAGAACAAAAAAACTTCCTTTGGAAAGGTGACGGAAAGAGCAATTTCCCATGCATTAATAATTTCTTCAAAATGCTTGAAGAAAACCTTTATAAAATCCAGTACAGAGTAATGCTTTCCCGTTACAGAGGAAAAACTCTTTGCCCTACCTGTGAAGGATTAAGGCTTCGTGAAGAAACAAGCTGGGTAAAAGTAGATGGACACAATATTCAATCGATGATTGAACTTCCTTTGGATGAACTGGCTCCGGTCATTAATGGATTAAAGCTTTCCGATCACGACAAAGAAGTGGCCAAAAGACTGATTTACGAAATCACCACCCGTCTTGAGTTTTTATTAAAGGTAGGATTAGGATATTTGACATTAAACAGAACGTCCAATACGTTGTCTGGAGGAGAAAGTCAGAGAATTAACCTGGCAACCAGTCTGGGAAGTTCTTTGGTAGGTTCTATTTATATTCTGGATGAACCTTCTATCGGACTTCATTCTAAAGATACAGAAAACCTGATCGAAGTATTGAAAAACCTTCGTGATCTTGGAAATACCGTCATTGTAGTAGAACACGACGAGGATGTGATGAGAGCGGCAGACTATATTATTGATATTGGTCCGGAAGCAGGTTATCTTGGTGGTGAACTGGTATTTGCCGGCGATTATAAAGACCTGAAAAAAGCAAATACCCTTACTTCAGAGTATCTTACCGGAAGACTTGAAATAGAAGTTCCGAAGAAAAGAAGAAAAGGAAAAGAATGGATTCATATTAAAGGAGCCCGCCAGAATAACCTTAAAAATATAGATGTAGACGTTCCTTTGGAAAGTCTGGTAGTCATTTCCGGAGTTTCAGGAAGCGGAAAATCTACTTTGATGAAAGAAATCCTTACCAATGACATCCAGATCCAGCTTGGAATGGGTGGTAAAAAAGGAGACTATGATTCTGTAGAATTCCCTAAGAAACTAATCAAAAATATTGAATTGATTGATCAGAATCCGATTGGAAAATCATCCCGTTCAAACCCTGTAACGTACCTAAAAGCTTACGATGATATCCGTGATCTTTTTGCCAAACAGAAAGTAGCCAAAATGATGGGTTATAAGCCTAAACATTTCTCCTTCAACGTGGATGGCGGAAGATGCGATGAATGTAAAGGAGAAGGGGTGATCAATGTTTCCATGCAGTTTATGGCAGACATTGAGCTTGAATGTGAGGTTTGTAAAGGAACACGATTCAAAAATGAAATTCTTGAAGTACGATTTGATGAGAAAAACATCTCTGATATTCTTCATATGACGGTAGATGAAGCATTGGCGTTCTTTAAAGATAATAATGAAGAAAAGATTGTAACAAAGCTGAGACCTTTGCAGGAAGTAGGTTTAGGCTACCTGCAGCTGGGACAAAGCTCCTCTACCCTTTCCGGTGGTGAGGCACAGCGTGTGAAACTGGCTTCATTCCTCGTAAAAGGAGTAACAACAGATAAAACATTATTTATTTTTGATGAACCTTCTACAGGGCTTCACTTCCATGATATTCAGAAATTACTGAAATCATTACAGGCTTTGATTGATCTTGGACATTCTGTGATTGTCATTGAGCATCAACCTGACATCATCAAATGTGCCGATTATATTATCGATATCGGCCCGGAAGCCGGAAAGCATGGTGGAGAGGTTGTATTTGCAGGAACACCTGAAGATCTGACTAAAAATAAAAAGTCCTATACGGCAAAATACATCAAAGAAAAATTGGAACAATAAATACAATCGGCTGTTTTAAAACAGCCGATTTTTTATTAAGATTCTTTATCTTTATTCAACTTATTAACCTATTACAAAATTATTCTTTATGCCCTGGAATCCCGAATTATACGATCAATACAAAGATGTACGTTACAAACCCTTTTATGATTTAGCAGCATTAATCAAGCCCGAAAACAATATAAAAGCGATCGATTTAGGTTGTGGAACCGGAGAACAAACTTCTATTCTTACGGAAAAACTGACAGGTTCTACATTCTTAGGAATAGATGCATCAGCAGAAATGCTTGAAAAATCTAAAAAATTTGAAAATAATAATCTTCATTTTAAGCTTCAGACTATTGAAGAAACAGCACAATCAGACCAGAAATGGGATCTTGTGTTCAGCAATGCTGCTTTACAGTGGGCTGATGATCACGAAATTTTATTTCCTAAAATCATAGGACTCCTTTCAGAGAATGGACAATTAGCCATCCAAATGCCTGTTCAGAAAGAAAATATCCTGAACCAGATTTTAACGGAAATGGCAGACAAGGAGCCCTACGCATCACAGTTAAATCATTTCAACCGTGATTCGCCAGTACTTTCAATGGATGACTATGCGCAAATATTATTTGATAACGGAATTCAGGATATTGAAATACTTCAGAAGGTCTATCCTATCATTGCAGATGATTACGAGGCTTTATACGCTTTTATCTCAGGAACAGCATTATTGCCTTATGTGGAACGTCTTGAAGGAGAACAGAAAGAAAAATTCATCTCCGAATTTAAATCACGTATTGCAAAAAGGTTTACAAAATATCCTGCTATCTATGCATTCAAGCGCATTCTGATGTATGGACGTAAAAAATAGAAAATCTTAAACCCAATAAAAAAAGCTGCCACAATTTTGTGGCAGTTTCTTCTTTATAAATTCTTTACTCTTTCAGATTATATAAAAACGGACTTTTCCTGATATACTCAGAATTTTCAATCTGGGAAGCCAAAAACTCCGCCAGATCTGTAGCACTGATGCTTTCTCCTTTGCTGTCTGTAAGGCTTGTTTCCACTGGAAAGTTTTCCTCTGTAAGATGAATCAGAGGGAGTCTTATCAACGTCCAATCCAGGTTGCTATCAAGAAGAAGTTCATATTCTTTTTGTTTATCTGCTGTGGTCTCAGGATAGTTCTTGTACATCCAGTCTGTAGCCACTTTTATCTTTTCATTTTTATGATCGAACATTGTATTTACACTCAAACCAGTAGTGACAATATAACGCGTGATCCCATATTGGTTCATCGCAGAGATAATATTTTTTGCAGCATCGCTGAATATAGACCTCTCTCCTTTTGGCTGTCCTAAAGTACTTATTACAAGATCAGTCCCTTCAATCAAATTATGGATAGCAGCTTTATCTCTTGCATCTCCTTTTACCACTTTAATTAATGGATTTTGAAGAGTAAAATTCTCGGGATGTCTTAGTAAAACTTTAAGATGATATCCTTTTTCGAGAAGGTTTTGTACCAGATATTGTCCGGATTTTCCGGTTCCGCCGATGATGTTTTTTAAATAATTAATAGCAGATTGACCGCTAATGACTGTTAATACTGCAAATGACATATTGTCTTTGCTTTAAATAAGATATAACAGGTGTATTGGGTTCAGAAAATTGAACCTAAGATGTTCAGGTTTAAAAGAACCTGACTCACAAGTAATATGTATTACGAGATTTTAATGAATTAAAGTTACCTATTTTTCATCATTAAAAAATCAAAAAATTTATGATTTTGACAACATATATTAAAAAAGAAAGTTTTTAACTTTGATAACATACTTACTATCAACATATTCCGCCAAATCCACTTTACACCAATAAAATATAATAATATGGAACCCTTTACAGTAAACATCCCCGAATCGGTTATCACCGATCTGAAAAACCGTTTACAAAATGCCCGCTGGCCGGGAGAACCTGAAGGCTCCGGCTGGAAGTACGGAACCAGCGAGGCTTATCTGAAAGAACTTGTCCAATACTGGATCAATCATTACGACTGGAGAATGCACGAACAGCAATTGAATCAATATCCTCAGTATATCGCCCTGATCGACGGAATTCTTATTCATTTTCAATACATAAGGGGAAAAGGTCCTCATCCCAAACCATTGATTCTTACCCATGGCTGGCCGGACAGCTATTACCGTTTTCATAAAATCGTTCCATTGCTTACAGAAGGAAAACAGAGTTTTGATCTGGTTATCCCTTCTATTCCGGGATTTGGCTTTTCTGATAAAACAGCAGTCAGCAGCGAAAGAGTGGCTGATCTTTGGAAAAAATTAATGACAGAAGTACTTGGCTATGAAAAATTCTGTGCTGCCGGAGGAGATATAGGAATGGGCGTCGTAAAAGCACTAACATCAAAATACCCTGAAGTACTGGAATCCGTTCACCTTACAGATGTAGGCTATCCTACCGGTCAGGAAGATTTCACAACAATGAGTAAAGAGGAACAGGAATTCGCACAGTTTGTTCAGCAATGGTGGTACAGTGAAGGCGCTTACGCTATGGTACAGTCTACCAAGCCTCAATCGCTGGCCTATGGTCTCAATGTCTCTCCTGTCGGGCTGGCAGCCTGGATCATTAGCTTTACCAATGCAGGAGCTTCTCCGGAATTGATTGAAACAGCATTCGGAGGAAAAGATGAACTTCTTACTAATATTATGATCTATTGGGTAACACAAACCATAGGATCTTCTGCCAGAATGTACAAAGAAGATGCAGCGGCTTTATGGAGCGGTACACAAGTACATCAAAAAAGCAATGTTTCTGCAGGTGTACTTGTATTTCCCCGCGAAGCTCAGTTTCCGAAAGAATGGGCAGAACGTTTTGTGAACGTAACCAGCTTTAAAAAGATGAATGAAGGCGGCCATTTTGCGGCATTGGAATTACCGCATATATTTGCAGATGAGCTAAGATCATTTTTTTATTCTATAAGATAAACGATTGGTGAAGTACAATCGATCCTACCTTTTAGCAACTCCTTTTTGGTGACAAACTGTTAATCCTTCTAAACCATTACTAAAATTTGTTAACAAAGTATGATTTTTTTGGTGAGTTCTTTTATTTTAGCTGAAATTAATAACTTATGAAAAAATTGACCTACACTATTGTAGCAGCATTTTTATTCTGTTCAGTGGAAGCTCAAATACAAAATGCCGGTTTTGAAAACATGACCGATGGATTACCCAACCATTGGAATATAAAAAAAACAGATTCATACGAAGGTAAAATAGACTACACCCAATATTTCGGAGGAAAAGCCTCTATGCAAATTACAGGAAAATCTGATAACTCCAAAAACTTTCAATCTTTTTCTCAAAAAGTTCCTCTTAATATTCAGCAATTACAGAAAATAGAAATCAGCGCTTATGTAAAATCCAAGAACACCAAGGGGAAAATCCATCTATGGACTCAGGTGAAGGACGAAAGTGGAAAGATGATTGACTTTGGAAATTCAGACTCACAGCAAAAGGTTATAGCTGTTAATAAAGACTGGACGAGATATTCTTTGATTTTCACTGTTGATAAAAACGTAAAAAGTCTTCTTCTTGGAGGAGTATTCTCAGGAAGCGGAACTGTTTGGTTCGATCATTTTGAGCTGAAAACAATTTCATTATCAGATGAAGAACCTTCAAAAGTATCTTCAAAATACATTCGGGACTTTAAAAATATTGTAAAAAAGAATTCAATTTTTTCAGATCAACTAGATTGGCAAAATATTGATAGCAATCTTGAACATCTTTCAAAAGGAATGAAAACCATTGATGACACCGATCCTGCATTGGGTTATATTATACAAAATCTAAGACAGGCTGGTGATAATCATTCATTTATTTCCGGAAAAGAGCGTTCAGAAAAGCAAAAGAAAAGTAATACCAATGAAGCAAAACCAGATTCCAGACTGGTAGATCAGCATATTGGCTATATTTCAGTTCCCGGTTTTGGTTCTTTAAATACAGAAGTTGGAAATGATTTTGCCTTGCAGATCCACAATATGATTAAAAAACTGGACTCTGAAAATACGATTAAAGGCTGGATTGTAGATCTGAGAGGAAATACGGGAGGAAATATGTACCCTATGATTTCAGGTCTCGGAAGTCTGATTGGAGAAGGAACATTAGGGTATTTTGTTTACAAAGACAAAAAATCTCCATGGATTTATAAGAACAGAAAGTTTGGTGATAACAAAATTGCAGAACCTTATGACCTTAAAAGCGGACAGGCTAAAATTGCGGTTCTGATAGGTCCTAACACAGCCAGTTCCGGAGAAGCTACCACCATTGCATTTATTGGAAAAAGCAATGTAAAACTCTTTGGAAAACCATCGGCAGGTTATACTTCAGCCAACAGTGTTTATCCGCTAAGTGACGGTAAAAGCTTTGCGCTGGCTTCTTCTTATGAAATGGACCGAAACGGGAAAGTTTATTACGGGAAAATTGATCCCGACTTTCCGGTAGAATCCAAAGAGGGTCAGGATATGGATATTGAGATGGCAAAAAGCTGGATTTTAAATTAGCCTCAGACTTATCCACAAAAAAATGTGGATAACTTGTGAATTTTAACATTAAATTCATATTTCGTATTAAAATTATTACTACATTTACTATGTAATAAACATCGAAGTGGAAACTTTATTTGCTTTTCTTACTACTCTTGAAATTGCAATTAAATTTGAAATAAAAATTTAAGCACAGCATTGTCGGCTGTGCTTTTTATTGTTGTCTAATTAAAAAAATGAGATGTATTTATCTACTGGATCTACCCCTAAAGGGTAGATTCTTTTATCCATATACCCTTTTCAATAAAGCTTTCTGAAAATTACTACTTACTCAAAAGCACAATAAAAATTTTCTCAAATACCTGTGGTTAGGTCTCCACCCTTATGTTAGATTAAAAAATTGTAATTTTATAATTCAAGCCAGGCCTCATAGTTCAATGGATAGAATAGAAGTTTCCTAAACTTTAGATCCAGGTTCGATTCCTGGTGAGGCCTCCATAAAATGACAAGCTGTTTTCTTATCATTTTTCTTATCATCCACATTACATAACCTGCTCGTTACAATAGATATACTACTTAATATCGAACTAATTATTTTCTTTCCGCTTCTATGCTACCCAATTTGGATAATAATGATCCTTTATAGTATCACTGATTATTATGAACATATTGCCAATATACCATTCATGGCCGTTATCGGTTTTTCAATGGGGTTATGAATACCATTGTCACTTCGTGGGCAACCAAAAGGTCAACACCGATTTTGTTACAGGAACTTTAAACAGCCTGGCAAGAACGGCAGCGCTGTTTGTAATGAATCATAATAAAGACCAGCGCAATGAATATAAAGCGAATATCTTTCTCTTATTATTCTTATGGCTGGGTTTTCTCTCCGGTGCTTTGGCGCCTCCTTTCCTACTTGCTTTTCAGGAAACCGGGCACTGATTTTACAGGCAGTTTTACTGCTGATTTGCGCATTTACAATACCAATTTCAACTCTTAAAAACTAATCCAATGTTACAAAAAAAGATACCCAACCTGTTTTCTTTAATTATTTAATGGAAAACGGCTCTTTCTTCGCAGAAACATTACGTTGATAAGTTTTTTCTTAAGATTTAATAATTTCGGTCTGAGGATTTACTCAGACTTTTTTATTTGAATAAAACTTTGGATAAGATGGAGAGATGTTCCATAATTTTATTGTAAAAAGCAATGTTCTGCGTATATCAGAATTACAATTTGCATATTCTTTTTCAAAGATATTGAGATTATTGTTTTTTCTTATAATGAATGATAGGAAGACTTCTTAATATAGTTGCACTTTGCTCCGGGGTGATGTCCCGCTGAGGCTCAGCCAGCATTTCATAGCCTACCATAAATTTTTTAACTTCCGCATTTCTGAGCAACGGAGGATAAAAATGCATATGAAAATGCCATTCCTGATGTTCTCTGCCGTCTGTAGGTGACTGGTGGATTCCCGCAGAATAAGGAAATGAAGTTTCAAAAAGATTGTCATATATCGTGGTTAAATTCTTAATAATGACAGCAAAAGATTCTTTTTCCTCTTCAGAAAATTCCGCAATATTTTCTCTTTTCTGCTTACTGATAATCATCGTTTCATAAGGCCATGATGCCCAAAACGGCACCAATGCAGCAAAATGTTCATTTTCTGTAACAATGCGTTCCCCTGCCTTGATCTCCTGATCAAGATAGTCTTCCAGTAATGTTCTTTTATTTCTGTCAAAATAAGTTTTCAATTGATCCTGAGTTTTCTGAACCATCACAGGAATTGACGACTGCGCCCATATCTGACCGTGCGGATGAGGGTTGCTGCACCCCATGATGCTTCCTTTATTTTCAAAAATCTGAATATAGTTGATATAGTCCAGAGCAGCCAGCTCATTGAACTGCTCCTGCCATACATTCACCACATTTTTTATTTGCTCCACAGACATTTCCGGTAAGGTAAGGCTATGATTTTCAGAAAAACAAACCACCCTGTTGATTCCACGTTCCGGAAGAAGGGTAAAAAATCCTGACTGTTCCTCGGAAAAATCAACTTCTTCATTCAACAATGCTCCAAAGTCATTGTTAAAGACATAGGTTCCCTGGTACGCAGGGTTTCGGTCTCCGTTAGCACGAATATTTCCTGCACAGAGATAGCAGTCTGGATCGTATTCGTTAAGGTCTTCTTTTGCTGTT
>CBFQYI010000144.1:0-9905 GCA_965720825.1 uncultured Chryseobacterium sp.
ATATTTCATTTCTGATTAAAATAATGGCTAATACAATCTCTAAAAAATCGAAAATGTAAAAAAAACGGCTTTAACGCAATTTGATACTTCTATTAAAAAACCTTTTGTTTCAGCAGACGGATCCAAAGTTATTTTTGAAAAAGATTATCAGCTTTACACATATGATGTAGCCTCAAAAAAAACAACTCCACTCCACATCAGCCTGAACACTAATAAAACACTGGAAAAAGCACAGAATTTCAATGTGGAAAATAATATTTCCTATTATGATGTATCTCCGGACGGTAAAAAAATGGCATTCATAAGCCGTGGTATTATATTCGTTTCTGATATTGAAGGAAAGTTTGCCCAGCAGGTTTCTGACGGTAAAGAACGTGCTATGGAAGTAAAATGGCTGAAAGACAACCGTACTTTACTTTACAATCAGACTTATAACGGCTATCAAAACTGGTTTACGATTCAGGCAGACGGAAAAGGACAGCCAAAGCAATTAACGGAAGATTTACGAAATAACCGCAGCATCACCCTGAACAGCGACCTTTCAAAAGCCGTTTACTTAAGCGGGAGAGATGAAGTAAGATTATTGGATTTAAAAAGTTTCAAATCTACTACCATTGTAAAAGATGAAATCTGGGCATTCCAAAACTCAAGACCTTCTTTTTCTCCCAATGACGAATATGTACTATTCTCCGCAAAAAGAAACTTCGAGCTTGATATTTTCATCTATAACATCAAAAAAGGACAGACTTTAAACCTTACCAATACAGGAGTTTCAGAGGAAGATCCTGTATGGTCTCCCAATGGAAAGTATATTTATTTTGCCAGCGACAGAACCAATCCGTCTTACCCTTTAGGCATGCAGAAGTCTAACATTTATCGTATGGCTCTGGATTGGTTCGACGAACCTTTTAAGTCTGAAAAATTCGACAATCTTTTCACTGAAGAAAAGAAGGAAACGAAATCTTCGGATAAAGAAAAGGATAAAGACAAGAAGGATAAAAAAGGAGAAGACAAGGACAAGGACAAAGAGAAAAAAGAAGAAAAAGAACCAGTAATCAAAGAGCTGAAAGTAAATCCTGAAGATACCCTGGACAGAATTGAACTGGTAACCGACCGATATGGATACCAGGATGATCCGACCGTTTTCGCTGATGATAAAAAAGAGATTTTATTATTTAATTCTAATCAGGATAATGGAAAAAGACAACTGTACAAAAAGGTTTTCACCGATTTTGAGCCTGCCAAATCTGAAAAAGTTTTCGATAAAGCCGCTTATTATTTAACCAAAAATGAGAAAAACCTATTTGCTCTGATAGAAGGTAATATCTACAAAACAACTGTAGCTGCATTAAAGCCTGAGAAAATCAATATTCAGTATAGCTTTGATAAAGATCTGGCCTCAGAATTTACGCAGATGTATGCTGAAGCCTGGACGGGTGTGGAGGAAAACTTCTACGACGAAAAATTCCATGGGATCGACTGGAAAGCTAAAAAGGAGCAGTATGCAAAGTACCTTCCATACGTAAACAACAGAAATGATCTGCGAATTTTATTGAATGATCTTCTGGGAGAGCTTAATTCTTCACACACTGGTTTTTCTTCTACCGGAAAAGAGGAAACCGTATTCCTGAATTATTTCACCAACGAAACCGGAATTATCTTCAAAAAAGACCAGCCTTACACGGTAGAAAGTATTGTGAGAAAATCTCCTGCTTACCGTTCAGGAGTTGATATCAAACCCGGAGACCAACTGACTTCTGTAAACGGAAAAAAGATTGATCTAAACGAAAATATCGAAACGTATTTCACCAGCCCTAAAAAACAGGATGAACTTGTTCTTACATTCCACCGTGATGGGAAAACTGTAACAACCAAAGTACATCCGATTTCTAATGGGGAATTAAAAGGATTGCTTTATGATGATTGGATCTACAACAATCATCAGCGTGTAGACAAGCTCAGCAACAACCGTATTGCCTACTCTTGCATGAAAAACATGTCTACGGATGAACTGGACCGATTCCTTCTGGATATGGTAGAGCAAGAGAACAGAAAGGACGCTGTTATTCTTGATTTACGCTACAACACCGGTGGAAATGTTCATGACAAAGTATTGAACTTTCTTTCTCAGAGACCTTATCTGCAATGGAAATACCGTGAAGGAAAAATAACAACACAACCGAACTTCGCTCCTTCCGGAAAACCTATTGTTCTCCTGATCAACGAAGCTTCATTAAGTGATGCTGAAATGACTGCAGCCGGGTTCAAAGCTCTAAAGCTGGGTAAAATTATCGGGCAGGATACTTATCGCTGGATTATTTTCACTTCAGCAAAAGGGTTGGTAGACGGATCTTCTTACAGATTGCCTTCATGGGGAACTTACACATTAGACGGACAGAACCTGGAAAAAACAGGTGTAAAACCTGATATTTATGTAAAAAATACCTTCATGGACCGTCTTCAGAACAATGATCCACAGCTGGAAAGAGCTATTCAGGAAATTCTTAAAGATTTAAAGAAATAAAAATTTCAGAACCATAAAAAATAAGAAGACTTACATTGCTGTAGGTCTTTTTTGTTTCTTTTTATAAAACCAGGCCTAAAAATTCTATTGCTTACAGCGTAGAATCTATAACATTCTGAATAACCTCTTCCATCACAGAAAAATATTTTAAATTTAATTTATTGAAAAATAAAACAATAGCTTTTTTCGTTCAATATTCAGGAACAAAAACTTGCTTGGTACGGATATTCCTATTATATTTGCACCACTTAAAACAAAGGAAATTCCTCCTTAGCTCAGTTGGTTAGAGCATCTGACTGTTAATCAGAGGGTCGCTGGTTCGAGCCCAGCAGGAGGAGCAAAAAGACTTACAGAAATGTAGGTCTTTTTTCATTTTATAAATCCTTAAAAACAAGATCTGAATACGTTATAGAGATTGTGACTTATGCTCTCTTTTAATTCTCTGATTATTATATTTTAAGCATTAAAATTTCCCGATTAATTTTTACCCCACACATATATTATTTTCGCTATTTTTGTCGTTTGATAGGATAGAATAAAAATATTTTATTTTTTTACCTATTTTTTAAATAAACTGCATGCTTTTTGTTTATGCTAATTGCCTGAAGAAACGAATGATGTTAAACAATAACTCCCAAAAACACTATCTTTTATTTTTCTTTCTAATTCTCGCTGGTTCCGTATGCGCTCAAAACAAAGCGAGCGGCAAGGTGGTTGACGAAAAGAACAATAAAGAACTGAATAAAGTTGATATTTTTATCAACAATGATAAAACACCTTCCCTGACGACAACTTCAGGCAGTTTCATCATTCAGTCTGATAGCATCATTCATCAGTTAAGATTTTCCAGAAAAAATTATACAACAGAAACCCTTGATATTACGCCTGAAAATGCTGAAAATATTTTTGTACAGCTTTCGCAGGCTAAAGTAAGTGACATCCAGGAAATCGTTCTTCAAAGCGGTAAAACAAAATACAAAAGCAAGAAAGAAAATCCAGCTTATGCGATTATGCAGAAAGTCTGGACACAGAAAAGAAATAACGGCCTGGAAAAATTTGACACTTATTCTTACAAAGAGTATGAAAAAACGCAGTTTGACCTGAACAATCTTGACAGTGCATTCATGAAGAAAAAGATTTTCAACAAACTGGATTTCATTTTCGACTACGCAGATTCTACAGCCACCGGAAGACTTGGACTTCCAATTTTCCTGAACGAAGCTGTTTATGAAAATTATGGTAAAAACAAACCGGAAAAGGACAGCAAAAGAACATTAGTTGCCCAAAAGACTTCAGGTTTTCAGGACAATCAGGTCATTACGGTTTCTGCTAAAAATCTATACCGTGATATCAATATCTACGACAATACTCTGAATTATTTCGATATCGGCTTCCAGAGCCCTGTTGGAAGTGATGGTTTTAGCACTTACGATTATAGCCTTATGGATACCATTACGATTCGTGGGGAGAAAGCCTTTCAGATAAGGTATCAGCCTAAGAGAAAAGACATTCTTGCATTTCAGGGAAACCTTTATATTGATACCGATACTTATGCTGTTTTAGGAGCAACATTAAAGTCAACACAGAAGATCAACGTTAACTTTGTCAACAGTGTGTATACTCAGGTAGAATACGACAACCCTGATGATGCTACGTTTCTTCCTAAAAAACTGATCACCGAATTTGAAATGAGTCCTTTCTCAAAAAAGAAAGGCGCAAAAAGTATTATCGCCAAAAGATCGGTAGATTATTCCGATTATCAATTCAACAAGCCTCTTGACCCTAAAGTATTCAAACGTACCGAAGAAGAATACGAAGACAAGTTCACCAATAAGGATGATGCCTATTGGACTAAAGCGAGACCTGACACTTTATCTAAAGCAGAACAGGGCGTTTATAATATGCTTGACCAGCTTCAGCAGACACCGAAATTCAACCGAATGGTAAAATTGTTTGAAACACTTGGTTCACGTTATTATAATGCCTTTAAAGGAATAGACATTGGTCCTATTTTCTCGATTTACGGAAGAAATGAAGTAGAAGGTGACAGAATAAGGTTAGGAGCAAGAACCTATTTCGGATTGAATGATACCTGGAGAGCACAGTTTTACACAGCGTATGGGTTCAAAGATCAACAGTTTAAATATGGCGTAGAAGCAAGATATATGTTCAATAAGCTTAACCGCTTTATGATTGGGGCAGGAACCAGCAGAGATATTGTTCAGCTTGGGGGGCAGCTTACATCAGGTGATGGTGTTACGCCGCAATCCTCGTCTACCAGTACCTTTTTTGCAAGAGGAGAAAACATTTCTTTAAGTTCCGTAAACAAAACAAGCGTTTTTGCAGCTATTGAACCATGGAAGAACTTCCAGATCAGAGTAGATGGAGTGATGCAGAGTATTAAGTCTGCTATTCCTGAGAAATTCAATCTGATGTATTATAAAGACGGACAGTTGAGACAAACAGTTAATGACTCGCACGTTACCATCAGTTTAATTGCCAAACCTGGTGCAAAATTCTCGCAAACCGGAATTGACCGTTACCAGGCCAGAAACTTAGCTCCAACTATCGTTTTAAGATATACACGAGGTATTGAAGGTTTATTCAATGCTGACTTTAATTATGACAAACTCCAGTTTATGCTCTACAAGCCATTTTTAATTGGAAGTATGGGAAAACTGGTCGTTAATTTCGAAGCTGGAAAGAATTTCAATACAGTTCCTTTAGCGCTACAGAATATCATTCCTGCCAACCTTTCATATGGTCTGGTACCGAATACATTCTCTCAGCTTAATTATTATGAGTTTGTGACTGATGCGTATACCACGCTACAACTGGAGCATCATTTTAATGGTAAAATACTTTCTTATATTCCTTTGATTAAAAAGCTGAAATTAAGAGAAGTTGCATTTATCAGAGGAGCTTACGGAACATTAAGCGATGCTTCCAAAGCAATCAATGTAGAAGGCTTTAAATATTCTGCACCAAGCGAACATATCTATTATGAATATGGATTCGGAATTGAAAATATAGGGATCGGAAATCTTAGAATTTTCAGAGTAGACTTCAACTGGAGAGGAAATTATCTGGATAGACCGGATATCTCAAAATTTGGGGTTAAAGCAGGGTTCCAGGTAGGATTCTAGACAGAACATATATAAAACAGGTTCGGCGGCTTCTTTGAAGCCGCCGAACTTTTATTTTCAGCTTTATAAAAATCTGAAATGAAGATTAAAAGCATTCGCAAGGCTCTTCTACATCAAGAAGGCAACGCATTTTCTGCTCCGGAGTCATCCCACACCAGATGTCACAAGATCTTATTGGTTTTGGTGGGCATAGAGCTAAAGCCGCTCCTCCATTGATTTCTTTCAGATTCATCTTGGTTAATTTTCTTAAATTTTTCATGATTGTTTAGTTTTATTTGTTGCCTACTCTCTTTGCTTTTCGGCTTCCGCAATAATTTGTTTACGGACAAATATATCAATATTTCACATCCAAGAGATATTATTTAACGTTTTTTAATAATAAAAGAAGCTGAACTCTACTTACAGGTTCAGCTCTACTTGTTAACTTAAAGAAGATTCCGGTTTATACTTTCTGATACTATTCAAAACATTCTGTGCATGGCTGAGAAAGCATGCAGTGTGATTTCTGCCATGGAGTCCATCTGCACCACTCATCACAAGACTGAAACATGGAAGGACATTCTGCTGCTACACCTCCGGTTACTTCCTTTAAATTCTTTCTGGTTAATTTTCTTACATTTTTCATAGATATTTTGTTTTAATATCGCCTACTCTTTTGCTTTTCGGCTATCGCAACTGATTCAAAAGTGAACAGTTAACAAATATAAAATATTTCACGAATAAATGAATACGCCAAAAACAGCCAATAAAAAAACCTCAGTAAAAACTGAGGTTTTAATTTTTATAAAACGCTTACAATTATGCGTTTGGCTCTACAGATACGAAAGATCTGTTGTTTGCTTTCTTTCTGAAAACTACTTTACCATCTACTAATGCAAACAAAGTGTGATCTTTACCGATTCCCACGTTATCACCTGGGTGGTGCTGAGTACCTCTTTGTCTAACAATAATATTTCCGGCAATAGCTTCTTGTCCTCCGAAAATCTTCACACCTAATCTTTTAGAGTGAGACTCTCTACCGTTCTTGGAACTACCGACTCCTTTCTTGTGTGCCATTTTATTACTGGATTATTTATTAAGTGCTTTAAATTGATCGATATTCTTAATGATAGCAGCATCTACTTCTTCATGAGTAAGAATATTCTTTTCTAATTCAACTTTAACTGCTTTACCTAAAGTAATTAAAGTTTCTCTGTTCTCTTTAGACTGAGACAAGTTGTTTTTCTTTAAGTGATAGTTCAATTCGTGATCTTCACCAAAGTTAACAGTTGCGTTATCTGAAAGAACTTCACCTTTCACAGTTTCTTTTTTAGCAGCAGCTTTTTTAGCTCCACCCTCAAAACCTGTAATACCAGTGATTACAATTTGAGTTAAAGATTGTCTGTGACCGTTTTTCACTTTGTAACCTTTTCTTCTTTTCTTTTTGAAAACGATTACTTTATCAGCTTTTACGTGGTCTAGGATCTCTGCTTCTACAGTGATTCCGCTTACAGCTGGGGCGCCTACAGTGATTGCACCGTTTACAGTAAGAAGAACTTTATCGAAAGAAACTTTTCCTCCTTTATCTCCTTTTAAACGGTTTACAAACAACTTCTGGTCTTGCTCAACTTTGTATTGAAGCCCTGCTATTTCTACAATTGCAAACATTGTTTATAAATTTTTAGTTATTTCGAGGTGCAAATATACATATAAATTTCTAAATAGCTTACAATCAAAGCAATGTTTTTTTAATTAAAATCCTATTCACTATGTTTTGAATAATTTTTTTCAATAATGTACTCACACTTAAGAGATAATTTCATACCTTCGTTTTACCAAATTGAATTTATATATGAAAAGAAACTTTAATCTCTGCTTACTAGCAGGTGCCATTGCTGTTACTTCATTAACAGCATGTAGTGATGACCAAATGGACAACAATGTTCAGCCTCAGCAAGAAGCACTAAGTGCAAAGCCCGATCAGCCGGGATCTACAGAAAAGGGGTGCTCTTATGTAGACAACAACTGGAGTTCCAATTCAGTTTTACTGACAGGGCTTCAAAACTCCACAGACACCAATTTCATGAACGGTCAGATGACTAAAATTGCAAGCATGTGGGGAAGAAGCAATCCTACGCTGCGTTTTGTAAACGATCCATCCAATTTCAATTCAACGTACAATGCCATTTCTTATTCTACAGGAAAGATCTATTACGGATATGCTATCTATTATGATGCAAAATCAAAAGGTGGTGATATTGTAAATGCAATGATCCTTGCTCATGAGTATGGCCATCAGTTACAGTACATCTTCAATCTTCCTTCGGTATCCGAGTCAACGTACAGACCGAATGAACTTGAAGCTGATGGTTTTGCAGGATATTATCTGAGAAGACCTAACGGGTACAATAAAACCAGTTTCCCGGAAATTGCAGCAGCTTATGAATTTGCTCAGAGCATCGGTGACTATCAGACAACCAATGTAAACCATCACGGAACTCCTGCACAGAGAAGGTCAGCCGTTCGTTTAGGATTCCTTTTAGGACAGTATGATCTTAATGCTTCTAATTTCGATTACAACTTCTTCTATTACTATCAGGGAGTATTAAATGGTACTTACAAGATGGCTAAGAACACTGTAAATCCTGAAATTGACGCATACATGAGTCAATATATTGATGAGTTGAGAAAAATTCAGTCAGGAGAAATTTCGGCAGAAGAATTTAAACATCTTCAATAAACGAGAACATTCATTTTTAGCATATTTAAGAAAGGAGGCGGGCAGTATGTTCCGCCCCTTTTTTGTTTTTAAAAGCTTTTATATTTTACCCAATCAATTTCTTTGTACTTTTGAAACAGCAAAAAAACACCCAAGTAACTATAATGAACAGAGATCTCTACATTGATTTCGCCAAAGGACTGGCAACACTCTCCATCATATTTATCCACACAGCTTTCTGGTCTGGACAGTTTTATATTCCAGCAGAAGTAAGAGTTTTCTCTTTGGTTTTTGATGTGGCACTCTTTTACGCACTGAGCGGTATCACTTCCGGAGCCAACATTGAAAAAACACTGTACCGTCTTCTGAAACTCCAGATTACCTATATGATTTTTGTGACTTTTCTGTTCTTTTTAGATTACTTCTTTAAAGTATTCGGTCTGAGTTTCTTTTCTATGGAATGGCTCCAGAGCTTCTATTCTACATTTGGATCTAAATATTCTACAACCAGCATTTCAACATACCCTCAATGGGAAAACCTGGGAAACTGGTATCTTCATCAGTACACCAATGCCGATACTTTTCCGGTGGTAATGGGAAGCTTCTGGTATCTTAAAGTGTATTATGTACTTACGGTTTTCGGAGTACTTATCCTAAGATTTTTCCCAAAACATATCAACTGGTTCATCGGGCTATGCATTGCTTTAACCCTACTATTCAATATCTTCCCGGAATATTATCCAGCAGGCCAGGTGGGATATGTTGCTTTCTATCTTGCTGTTTTTTTAATAGGACACAACATGCGTGGAAAAAAGATCCCAGCCAAAGCCATTCCTGTATTATACGGACTTGCAGGAGCAGCACTCATATGGATGTTCTGGTACTATGGAGGAGAAATCTTCTATAAAATCAACAAAAATAAATTCCCTCCAAAAATTCCTTACATCATCTGGACATTATTTTCTCTGGTGACCTTATTTGTTCTTTATAATCGACTGAAGATCAACAAAGAAAACTTCATTACCCATATCGGGAAAAATGCTATTTTCTTCTACTTTGCACAGGGAATCAGTTCTTCGCTGATCTATTTTCTCGTAGTTCCTTTAAAAGAAAATATGCCATGGTGGCTTTTGATGGTTATGATTTATGGGATTAATATCATTTTAGCCTTCATTATTTCTGCAGGATTGAAAAAAGTAGATGCTTCGGGTTGGAATATTCTGGAATTCTTAAGAAAAAAGACCGCATCTTAAGACTTTAAGGATCAAATTGAAATAAAGTCACATTTCTTGTCTCAATTTGTTTAAATTTACAAAAATTTTACAACATGTTTAAGTTGAAACTACCCACTGATCCAAGGTGGGCAAATATTGCAGAAGGAAACATTGGAGAAATTTTGACAGATCATGCCTGGTGTGAGCAAAAAGCAGCTACCAATGCTATAGGGCTGATTACAATGCTTCCGGAATATCCTGATATTGTGACTGAACTCCTTGCCATTGCACAGGAAGAACTCGATCACTTCAACCAGGTTCAT
>CBFQYI010000145.1:0-9904 GCA_965720825.1 uncultured Chryseobacterium sp.
TGTTTCTAAAGCGTGATCTACTACAACTCTCCATCCGAAAGGATCTTCAGAAAGGTTATTTTGAAGGTCTACCAAATCTTTCTTAAGAAGAGCCGCATAGCTTTCTTCATCAGATAATCTTGGAAGCGCAAGTTTTTCACCCTGATATCCTAGTGCCTGGAATTGAGTGGTTACTACTGCTGTACCTACTCCCCAAACTTCTTTAAGCTCACCGTTCTTTAAAGCTTCAATAACTGTTTTCACAGGAATTGGTTCTACTTTTACTTCGATACCTCTTTTCTTAGCTAACTGGATAAAGCTGTCTCTTGTTACTCCGTCAAGGATTTTCTCAGATGTTGGAGGGGTATAGATCGTATCGTTAATTCTTACAAATACGTTCATTGTACCACTTTCTTCGAAATATTCGTGAGTAGCATCATCAGTCCAGATGATTTGCTCATACCCTTCTTCAATGGCCAACTGAGTTGGATAGAAAGAAGCAGCATAGTTACCTGCAGCTTTTGCAGACCCTACTCCTCCGTTTGCCGCTCTTGAATAGTGATCAGAGATTTTCACAGATACCGGCTCAGAATAGTAGCTCTTTGCAGGTGTTGCAACGATGGCAAACATATATTTATTAGATACTCTTGCTTTCAAAGCTTCCTCAGTAGCAAAAATCAATGGTCTGATATAAAGTGACATTCCTTCCCCCTGTGGAATCCACTCTCTGTCAATATCTACTAACGCCTTTAATCCGTCTAAAAACATTTCTTCAGTCACTTCCGGCATAGCAAGACGCTTCGCTGACTTGTTGATACGTTCAAAATTCTTTTCAGGCCTGAAAAGGAAAACCTGCCCGTCTTTGTCTTTATAGGCTTTCATACCTTCAAAACAAGCTTGTCCATAGTTTACTCCCATCATGGCAGGTGTAAATGGAATCGGACCGTAAGGAACTAATTTTACATCACCCAATTTTCCATCTTCGTACTCACAAATGATCATATGATCAATAAAAGTACCACCAAATGAAAAATTGTTAGGGTCAAATGTAGAAATTCTGGAGTTTTCAGTTTTTTGAATTATCATTTTTTAAAATTTTTACGATGTTCTACAAATTTAACATAATTTTCTAAATATAAAAATTTTAGAGTAAATTTGACAAAAAAATAGCTTGAAAAGAGAAATAAAGACCACAAACGACGGTAGTAAAACACTGTTTATTAATGAATTAAATGAAAACTATCATTCTCATCACGGAGCCCTGCAGGAAGCCGAACACGTGTTTATCAAAAACGGACTAAATTTGATAAATGATTATGAAATTAATATTTTAGAACTCGGTTTTGGAACAGGTTTGAATGTTTTGGTAACAATTAATGAATATTTAAAAACTGACAAAAATCATGTCATCAATTATTTTTCGCTTGAAAAATACCCCATAAATGAATCCGAAGTTAAGGATTTGGCTTACTTTGAACTTTTCGATAACCCTGAGTTTAAAAATATTTATCAGAAAATTCATCTGGCAGATTGGGAAAAGTCAGTAGAAATCATTAGTGGATTCAATTTAAAAAAGATAGAATGTGATTTTTTCGACCTGAAAGACATTGATCTGCCAAAAATCAACCTTGTTTATTTTGACTGTTTTGGAGCCAGAGTACAGCCAGACCTTTGGGAAAAGCCATTATTCGAACTGGTATCTGACAAAATGGCCATTAACGGATTATTAACTACCTACTCTTCTAAAGGAAGTGTAAGAAGAATCCTTCAGGAATTAAATTTCCAGGTGGAGAAAAAACAGGGACCTCCGGGGAAAAGAGAAATGATTAATGCAATTAAGTTGTAGAAGGAAGCTTGAGGATGGAAGCCGGATGTTTACAGTCGGCAGCTTAATTAATTTTGATTTTTTATTTTAAAATAATAATCAATATATAAGATACGTTGATTCAATATTATTAAGAATAGATAATATTAAACTTCCAGCTTCGCGCTTCCGACTTCAGGCTTTTTTCAACAAAATTCCTTACATTAGCTATACAAATATTATACATTATATATATGATAGATAAGATCAACATTAGAGTGTATGCGTGTGCTGTAAAAGATAAACAAGTTCTGACTTTATTTGAAGAATATGCCGGCGAACCTTTAATGAAATTTCCGGGCGGTGGATTGGAATACGGTGAAGGAGTACTAGAATGTCTGCATCGTGAGTTTGATGAAGAATTGAATGTAAAAATCGATATTCTGGAACATTTCTATACTCAGGAAAACTTTCTGGTATCCCGTTTCAAAGAAAATGAGCAGCTTCTTACCATATATTATATAGTAGATATCGTCAACGAGGAAGACTTTATTATTCTGGATCCCTGCATCGAAAAAACAGAATGGATTGATATCGACAGACCAGACAATCCTTTTCCTCTTCCCATAGATAAGATTGTATTCGATAAATTAAAAGAAAAATTCCTGTAAGTATTCTTACAGGAATTTATATATTATTTCTTTACTTTAAAATCATTGGCTCCGGGATAAGGCTGCAGATAACCAGAATTCCAATTAGACTGCAGTAATGACTCTATAAATTCATCACTTCTGTTGGCGTGAGGGTCATAGCGCTCTTTCAGATCAATATCAGCCATTTTTCCTTTTACATTCCACCAGAAAGCACTCCATCCTCCTCTTAATTCTTTGATAATTTCAAATACATTTTTTCCGGTTGCCCTGTTCATAAGCTTTGCAAAAACCTGTCCTTCGGTAGTGGTAAGATCTCTCAGTTGTTTTTCGTACTGATCAGCAAGCATATTCTGTCTTTCTCTTACAAACTTTCTTTTGGCTTTGCTGTCCATATCATTCATATCTTTCTGGATATCTCTGTACTGCTGGAGTGCAGTCACAAACAACGGATATACTCTGTACAGCTTTTTATTCAGAAAATAATAGTAATTCTTATCCAGCTGGTTATTAAATCTAGGTTTATTCACCAAAACCAGCTCATCCAATACTACTACCGGTTCGCCATTGATCTCATACACTTTGATCTTTTGCTGTTCGTCGTAATAATACTTATTACCAAATTCATCCACTTTAAGGGATTCAGGCGGGTACTGATTGAGTGGTTTTGCCACTATACCATCTTTCTGACCAAAAACACTGACTCCAAAAAAGAGAATAAAAAGGCAGATAATCTTACTAAAATTCATTATTTTTACACTTATAAGAAGAAAAATTAAACGCAAAAATCATTCCTTTTTATGAAATTTGAAAAGAAATCTTTGAAATTTTTAGAGAAATATTTAAACACATCATCTCCAACAGGTTACGAACACAAAGGACAAGAAGTCTGGATGGACTATATCAAACCCTATGTGGACAAAATAGAAGTAGACCATTATGGAACCTGCTATGGAATCATTAATCCGGAAGCTGAATTTAAAGTAGTGATTGAAGCACATGCTGATGAAATCTCATGGTACGTCAATTATATTACGGATGATGGATTAATCTACGTCATCAGAAACGGAGGTTCTGATCAAACCATCGCTCCTTCAAAAGTAGTTCATATTCATGGTGAAAACGGAATTGTAAAAGGAGTATTCGGATGGCCGGCTATTCATACAAGAACCAATCAAAATGAGCCTACTCCAAAAATCGAAAACATCTTTATCGACTGTGGTGCTACTTCCAAAAAAGAGGTAGAAGAAATGGGAATCTTTGTAGGATGTATGATTACTTATCCTGATGAATTCTTTGAAATGAATGACAGATATTTTGTCTGCAGAGCATTGGATAACAGAATCGGGGGTTTCATGATTGCTGAAGTAGCCAGACTTTTAAAAGAAAATAAGAAATCAATTCCATTCGGACTTTATATTACAAACTCTGTACAGGAAGAAGTAGGTTTGTACGGAGCAGACATGATTGCTGACACCATCAAACCGAATATTGCCATTGTAACAGATGTTACCCACGACACAACCACTCCAATGATTGAAAAGAAAAAAGAAGGAGATCAGAAATGTGGTGCCGGGCCGGTAGTATTCTTCGCTCCAAGCGTTCATCATACCATCAGAGAACTGATTATTGATACAGCAAAAACCAAGAAAATTCCTTTCCAGAGAGCTGCAGCCAGCAGAGCTACCGGAACTGATACAGATGCCTTTGCCCATTCTAACGGCGGAGTACCAAGTGCTTTAATTTCCTTACCTTTGCGTTATATGCATACTACGGTTGAAATGGTATCTAAAGAAGATGTAGGTAATGTCATCAAACTTATCTATGAAACGGTTCTTAAGATCAAACCGGAAATGAAACTGAAGTATCATTAAAAAAGAAATTAGAGATTAGTTGTTAGAAATTAGTAATAGCTGACAAATTAATTTTTAATATCTAGTAAAGTAAAAGTATAAAAAGTAAAAATGAAAACGAAGCTTATTGCTCCATCCCTTTTATCAGCAGACTTTGGGAATCTGCAAAGAGATATTGAAATGCTGAACAATTCTCAGGCCGACTGGTTCCACATTGATGTAATGGACGGCAGATTTGTTCCCAATATTTCTTTTGGTTTTCCGGTGATGAAAACTGTTCAGCAGCACGCTAAAAAATTTGTAGATGTTCACCTGATGATCGTAGAACCTGAAAAATATGTTGATGAATTCATCAATCATGGTGCTGATCTTGTTTCTGTACATTATGAGGCATGTACTCATCTTCACAGAACCATTCATCACATTCAGAGCAAAGGAGCAAAAGCAGGTGTTGTTTTAAATCCTTCTACTCCTGTATTAATGCTTGAAGACATTATTGCAGATGTTGATCTTGTATTATTAATGAGTGTGAATCCAGGATTTGGAGGTCAAAAATTCATTGAAAACACTTACAAAAAGATTGCTGAAACCAAGGATCTGATCTTAAGTAACAACTCTACAGCGCTTATTGAGGTAGACGGAGGAGTAAATCTTGACAACGCTTCTAAATTATTTGAAGCGGGAGCGGATGTTCTTGTTGCAGGAAATGCTGTTTTCTCAGCGGAAAGTCCGGAAAGAACAATTGAACTTTTAAAGATATAAAAGAATCAAAATAATAAACAAAAGGCAGCCATTGGCTGCCTTTTCTCTTGTTTGGAAATTTAAGTCGTCTTGGTTATAATCTTTTTTTCAACTTATTTGAAAATGTTTAAAACTATCTTGCTAACAACACAAAGATCCGAATAAAACCATACGTACACATCCGTAGAAACACCTAATTTAACAGTAAGTATTTTTACTTAATTCCATTATATTTTTCAAACTTCTTTATTCCAGACGCAGGCACAGACCACAAAAATGATCGAAATAACTGAAAAGACCGTTCTGATATTATTCAGAAAGTTCCATCTGTTTTCAAAATTTTCCCGCATCTTTCTGATCGCTTCTGTTGTAGATCCGGATATATCAAACTTATCCAAAGTATCATTCATAGGAACATTTCCGGCAACTGTTACTCCAAAAACACCAATCACATAAGCCAGTGTGGCCAACAGAAGAAAAATAAAAACAGGCTGCTGTCCACGGAATAAAAAGGTAGATACAGGAAGAAGAATTACAGTTCCCATAAAGCTCATAAAGAAAACAGGGTTTAGGATTTCCCGGTTAATGTTCTGCATTGCTTTCAGGTATTCTGTATCAGAAAGTTTTCCGAGCCCAAGAACAACTGAGCATGAATAAGCATAGAAAAGTCCTCCTATCAGAGCAGTGAGGACGGCGGTAATGATCAATACTAATGTTGTCATTTTCATATATTTTGATTTTGGTTATCAGAGAATAGAATTAATAAGGATTCCATTTTTTAATGATATTCTGAGCGGTAAGAATCATCTCAGAATTCCAGTTTTCAGTTTTAAAATAATGAAAGTCCATATCTTTAATGGTTTCAACATTTGCATTATCATACAGAAGTTGGGTAAGCCTTGACTGCTCTTCATATAAAACCAGATCTTCTAAAGGCTTTTCCGCAAGTTCCACTTCCATCTTGCTCCAGCTGCTTTTTTCTTTCCCATTAAAATCTGAAGTTTCAATGATGGCTTTAACTTTACTAAAATCATCCAGAAAATGATCTCTTTCTTCTTCTGTTTTCAAAGTGTGCCCCAACCTTTCAATGATCACATATTCCAGGTTTTCACATTGTGTAAGTACAGAGGGAAGAACAGAAAGAATATCCTGAGGAATAATGTCATCATGGGTATCCCTTCTCACCTGCTTCTTTCCATATACACTATCTTGCCAGCTTCCTCCGGAAAGATGAATTTCTTTTACCTTATCCAAAGGATATAAATCAATGATCTCCTTCATTCCTAATTCGAAATTACAGGATTGGCAGTAAATATTATGAAGATCAAGAATCAGGAAGCCATTGGTGTCTTCCGTCAGCTTGTCAAGAAAAATGCCTTGTTCTTTAACATCATCTATAGAAAATGAGAACGCTAGATTTTCTATCCCTACCGGAATATTTATAGCATCCTGTAGTCTGTGTAACCTGTCTTTTCCTATTTGTAAAGTTTTGGAATGTAAAGATACCGGCAACGGTACTCCCTGATGAAAATTCTCAGTATTCATGAAACCAAAATGTTCCGTGATATGATTATATTTCCGTAGACTGACTTCTTCTTTAAGTTTTTTTAGCCATTCTGCCTGTCTGTCTGTCCATTTTGCATCAAACAAAGAATAATAAACCCCATGTCCTATCAAGCGATTATTTTCAGCATAAAAATCCAACAGATCCCGGAGCCAATCCGGTTCGTTGGTATGATAAAGCGTATCAAAAGACCATTCCATAACTTCAATGGAATTATTCTGCAACAATGGCAAAATAGCAGAAACAAATTCCGCTTCTGCCATCATTGATACTCCTAACATTGGCTTTCTCATCTTCTACCCCATTCCGCAAGCAGGACAACCATGTCCACGAAGCACAAGTGTATCTTTTTTAACAACTGGCTTGGATGTTCCCGGTTTTTTCTTTTCAACTGTATCCGTAGAAGTCGCTTTCTTTACTTTCTTAACAGGCTTTTTTGTTTTAGCTTCCGGTTTAGTAGTCTGTGCAGATACCCCTACCGCTAATAAACTCGCCATCAATATTGCTGGAATTTTCATAATTTCTTTTTTCAGATACATTTTACAATAAACGTTCCATTTATAAAAATACAATAATAAGAAACGTTTTGACAACAATTATCAGTAAATATCAGAAACTATTCTACTTTGTAATGTTTTCTTTATCTATATTTAATGTTAAAATAAATCTATATATGAAAAGCAGTCTGAGTAAAGCTGTTTTCCTTGGATTGATATTATCTGCACATAGTATCGATGCACAGGTTCAGGCGGTTGACAACAGCAAGAAATTGGAATGGTTCAACAAGGCAAAACTGGGTATTTTTATTCATTGGGGAATCTACTCTGTCGGTGGGATCTCAGAATCCTGGTCATTTTTCAATAATTATATTAATCACGAAAATTATATGAAACAGCTGAATGGTTTTTCAGCTTCAAAATATCAGCCGGAACAATGGGTAAACCTCATTAAGGACTCCGGAGCAAAATATGCTGTCATTACAACAAAACATCATGATGGAGTTTCACTATGGAACTCAAAAGCAGAAAGAGCGACAAGCATTCCTCAAAACTCTCTGGCAAAAAAGGATGTATTAACCCCTTTTGTTTCGGCTCTGAAAAAATCAGGATTAAAAACAGGACTTTATTTTTCGTTGCCGGATTGGAGCCATCCGTATTATGACATCAATACCCGGACAAAAAAACGCTACGAACTCAAAAATGATCCAAAGCGCTGGCAGAATTTTATCAGCTATTATCAGGGTCAGCTCAGTGAGCTTTCTACCCAATATTCTCCGGATCTTCTTTGGTTCGATGGAGACTGGGAGCATAGTTCCGAAGAATGGAAAGCGGCTCAGACCCTGGATTTACTCAAAAAATATAATTCTAATATTATCATTAATTCAAGACTTAACCATCACGGAGACTATGATACTCCTGAGCAGGGTATTCCAGTTATTCCACCACAAAATCCATACTGGGAGCTTTGCTACACCATGAATGATTCCTGGGGATATCAGCCTTTTGATAAAAACTATAAAACTCCAAATATGATTGTCAGAACCCTGGCAGATGTGATTAGCATGGGAGGAAATCTCCTTCTTGATATGGGCCCGAAATCCGATGGAACAATTCCTGAAGAACAAATTGAGATTCTGAAAAACCTGGGGAGATGGACATCCAAAAATCAACAGGCTATCTATGAAACAACCCGCGGAATTCCTTTTGATAATTACAAAGGAAAATCTTCTTTGTCAACCTCCAAAAAATCTTTATTTCTTTATCTGGAAGAATCTAAAAAATTTACAAAAATTTACGGACTGGCAACAAAACCTCTTTCAGTAAAGATTATTGGAGATCCATCCGCTATTGTTACAATGGATTATAATGCTGAAAAAACATTGACACTGAATTTCTCCAATGTAAAATTTGACAAAGATGTCACTGTGGCAGAAATTACTTTTGACAGCCCTCCTTCATTTTTGAACGATTTTAAGAAGGAAGAACATTCTCTTCCCGAAATATTGGAAAACAAAAATACTCAGCAAGCAGTCTATGATATCGCTAATGCTCTGAACTATGATCAGAATTTAGTTACACATGAAGGTCTTACCAATGATGGCCTTGACATGAAAATTAAAAAAACGTCTAAAACAAATCCGGAAACCATAAAATGGATAAGTAAACATGCTGAAGCTTTATTTGAGACAGAAAAAGGTCTTCCGGCTGGTCATTACCCAGGAATGAGTGCGCTATCAAAAGACAAACAGACTCTTTACCTTTTTGTGGAAGGAGCACCTACCGGCCCTATTGCTCTGAAAGGAATAAAAAATGAAATTGCCAGAATAAGAGTTGTAGGTGAAGGTACTATGCTGCCTCACACCATCTACAACAAGCTGTACTGGAGCGACAGACCGGGAATTATTTATATTGACGTTCCAAAGGAAAAACTTGATAAGCAAATGACCGTCATTGCTGTCTTACTGAATAAACCTCTGGAACTCTACAGAGAAAATGTGGGAGCTATTGAAAATAATCTTTAGTATACCTGAAAGATCCATGCATATAAAAACAAAATCCGGAGAAAATTCTCCGGATTTTTTATTTTGTAAGATGATTTTCTTAGAAAATCTCTCTTCCTGAAAAATGGAATTGAGCTTCGATTAATGCATTCTCGTCAGAATCTGAACCGTGAACAGCATTTTCTCCGATGCTTCTTGCAAACATTTTTCTGATAGTACCTTCTGCAGCTTCTGCAGGGTTAGTAGCACCAATTAATGTTCTGAAGTCTTCAACTGCATTGTCTTTTTCTAAAACTGCAGCAACGATAGGACCAGAGCTCATGAATTCTACTAATTCTCCATAAAATGGTCTTTCAGCGTGTACTTCATAGAATTTTTTTGCATCAGCAACTGTAAGCTGAGTTAATTTTAAAGCTTTGATTTTAAAACCTCCTTCAGCAATCTTACCCAATATAGCACCGATATGTCCGTCAGCAACAGCATCAGGCTTAATCATAGTGAATGTAATGTTAGACATAAATGTATATTTTTTTAATGGCGCAAAATTACAAAAAATATCTTTGATTTTTATTTTAATTTTTTTTTAACATAAAAATAACTTTTATTAAGAAATTGCAAACTAAACTTTGGCACAGTAATTGTTTATTCTATTGCGATTCTCATGTTTAATTTGAGTTTTCATGGTTATTAGTTTTTACCCAGCTTCGGCTGGGTTTTTTATTTGCAATAATTCAAACATTTTATTGCGGATTTGATAATTTTCAAAACCTATTAAAAGCATATTAATATATTATTGCTTCTGTTTCAATCAAT
>CBFQYI010000146.1:0-9864 GCA_965720825.1 uncultured Chryseobacterium sp.
TGCCACAGTGAATCGCTAAAAGGATTTTAAATTCAAAAAAACAATTATTTGTATTTTCCTTCTGTTTATTCCGTTTCTTGGAATTTTATATCTGGCGTTTACCCAACAGGAACTCCTTTTTGGAAAAAAATCATTCAATAATGTTTCTGTACAAACCTCTACCCATAGAATTGTAAAAGATACGGTGAAAGTGATGGTACATACCCCGGAAACAACTGTTTCAGATTCTTTGAAAAAAGATTCATTAGTAAAACCTGTCGGAAAAGGAATGAAACCTGCTCCGGCTGTCCCAAACAACACTAAGACTAGATGGCAAAAATAAAAAAAGCGTCAGAATCTCTGACCATTATGACCAATATCGTTCTTCCGAACGAAACCAACTCTTTAAGAAACCTTTTCGGTGGTGAACTTCTGGCAAAAATGGACCGTTGTGCGTCTATTTCTGCAGCAAGACACTGTGAAAGAAGAGTAGTAACAGCTTCTGTAAACCACGTATCTTTCAACCATCCGATTCCGGAAGGAGGAGTAGTGGTATTGGAATCTAAAGTTTCCAGAGCATTTTCTACTTCTATGGAAGTGTATGTAGATGTGTGGTTGGATGACCCAATTAACCAGAAGAAAATTCATACGAATGCAGGGATTTATACTTTCGTTGCGGTGGATGAATTTAACCGTCCGATTCCTATTCCGGAAATGATTCCTGAAACAGAGGAAGAAAAAGAAAGATTTGCAGCAGCATTCCGTAGAAAAGAACTTTCATTAATTCTTTCCGGAAGAATGAAGCCTTTGGAATCTGTAGAGCTTAAAAAATTGTTCCAGGAACCACAGGAGTCTAAGAAAGACAAGAAATAGTATTTATACTTTACCAATAACAAATGCTTTTAAACTTTGCTGAGTGCTAACGCCTTTGCGAGCTTAAAAGCATTTATTTTTTCAGAAATTTGCGAACTTTACGATATAATAAAATTGGACTCATTTAGGAATCTGTCCCTATCTCTAAAATCATTGAATAAACTATGAAAATACTTCTTTTAGATAAAAACCATCCTCTTATTACTGAACAGCTTTTGGCTCAGAATTTTATTTTGGAAGAGGATTTTACATCGTCTTATGATGAGGTTTGTGATAAAATTGAGAACTACGACGGAATCATTATCAGAAGCCGTATTCCACTCAACAAAAATTTTCTGGAAAAAGGGAAGAATTTGAAGTTCATCGCAAGAGTAGGGGCCGGGATGGAAAATATTGATATTCCTGTTGCCGAAAAACTGGGAATTCAGTTGATTAATTCTCCGGAGGGAAACAGAGATTCTGTGGCGGAGCATGTAGTAGGAATGCTGCTGGTGATCATGAACAGACTTTTTATTGCTTCTCAGGAAGTGAAAAACGGGATCTGGAAACGTGAAGAAAACAGAGGAGACGAGCTATTAGGAAAAACTGTCGGGCTTATCGGATATGGAAATATGGGAAAAGCTACTGCAAAAAGACTTTCAGGATTTGGATGTAAGGTGATATTTCATGATATTCTTCCTGATCTTTCAGATGGATATGCAACACAGGTTTCATTAGAAGAATTGAAACAATCTGCAGAGGTTGTAAGCTTACATATTCCTTTAACTTCAGAAACCCATTACCTTATTGACCAAACATTCATTCAGGAAATGAAAAATGATTTCTATTTCGTGAATACGGCAAGAGGAAAAAATGTGGAAACTAAAAGTTTAGTAGAAGGGTTAAAATCAGGAAAGGTAAAAGGCATTTGTCTGGATGTTTTGGAATATGAAAAGTCTTCTTTCGAGAATATTGAATCCGAAAATGAAGATTTAAAATATCTTCTGGAATCAGAAAAAGCGATTGTCACACCCCATATTGCCGGCTGGACGCATCAGAGCAAAGAAAAACTGGCTCAGTTTATTGTAGATAAAATTGTAGCTTCACATTGTTAAGCTAAGCAATATAAAAAGATAAAAAGACGAATTTACAAAAAGTGAATTCGTCTTTTTTATGATTTTGCGCTTCCAAGTTTAAATTCTCTATTCATTTATGTTAAATAATTCATAATATCCACCTCATATTTATTATTTATTTTGAGTTTTATTAAATTGCCGCTCATTTTTGAATCTCATGAAGACGCGTAATTTTGTACTTATCCTAACTGTTTTATTATCGATATTTTCCTGTAAAAAAAAGTCTGAAGCGAAAGAAGCTTCTGCTGAAAATTCAACTAATCTGCCCAACTATGGAAATGTAGATCTGGGTGATGTTTTTACAAAAGGTGATGGACAGCTTCTGAACAGACAGACTACTGTAAGTTATATCGATCAGTATTACAAAAAGATATGGGAAGGAGGAGATCTTAGCGGGGGAATTCTTGTTGCCAAAGGTGATGAAATTCTGTATGAAAATTACAGAGGTTTCGGAAGAGAGGGAAATCAAATGCCAATCGATAAAAATACACCTTTGCACGTTGCTTCCGTTTCGAAAACTTTAACGGCAATGGCCATGATGAAGCTGATAGAGGCAGGAAAAATAAAATTTACAGATCACCTTACTCAGTTTTTTCCAGGATTTCCCTATCCAAATGTTACCGTTCAGACTTTATTGGATCAAAGAAGCGGGCTTCCAAAATATGAATATTTTATTACCAAGATACAGCCGGCTCCGGCAGAACTTTCCAAGCCATTTATTACGAATGAAGATGTATTGAATATGATCATTAAATATAAACCTGATCTGGCAAGAGATACGGATACAGGATTTATGTATTGCAACACGAATTTTGCTTTATTGGCTTTATTAATTGAAAAAGTAACCAAAACTCCTTTTCCTCAGGCGATGAAAGAAATGGTTTTCACACCATTGAAAATGAATAACACTTACATTTTTCAGGAAAAAGATATTCCAACAGCAGCACAGTCTTTTTATTATGGAGGGAATAAGCTGTATCCTTTAGACAGACTTGATCTGATTTATGGAGATAAAAATGTGTACACTACACCAAGAGATCTTTACAATTTCTCAAAAGCAATGTTTTCGAAAAATTTCCTGAAGCCGGAACTGATGCAGATGGTATTCACTCCTTATAGCAATGAAAAAGCAGGAATGAATAACTACGGTTTAGGATTCAGAATGAAAATATTTGATAACGGTGAAAAGCTTACTTATCATAATGGATGGTGGCATGGTACGAACTCGGTATTTGCCCATCTTTTAAAATCTAAGGTTACCATTGTAGCTATTGGAAACAAATATTCAAACAAAGTATATACAGCTCTTGCATTATCCGGATTATTTGAAGATTTCCCTTTACAGAAGGAGAAGCTTCATACAGTGATGCATGACAATAAAGATACTTTGAATTCCGGACAGGAAGTTTTTGGAGAATAATGTTTACTTTTGCCTAAACATTTTCATGAAAAGGTTTCTTTTATTATTCGTTATCTGTTTTCTTGTACATTCATGTGCAAGAGTAGGATCTCCTGTTGGAGGGCCTAAAGATACTCTGGCACCGAAGTTTTTAAGTTCAAACATTGATACAACAAGAATTAATGTCAAAAGAGATATTCACCAGCTCCGTCTGGATTTTGATGAATATGTGACGTTGAAGGATATCAATAAAAACCTGATTATTTCACCTCCTATCAAAGGGATAACGAGGATTCTTCCTTCCAATATTGCCAACAAATTTGTTCTGATTCAATGGTCAGATACCCTTCAGGCTAATACAACTTATAACTTCAATTTTGGAAACTCAATTGTTGATAATAACGAATCCAATATATTAAGGTATTTCAATTTTGCTTTTTCTACAGGAGATAAATTGGATGACCTTTATATCAGTGGTGAAATAAAGGATGCCCTGGATACTAAAAAGAAAACAGGAACTACAACAGCTGAAAATAAACTTGTGGTAGGATTGTATCAGGTAAAAGATACAATGGATTACAAGAAAAAGCCTTACTATATCACCAAGGTAGATGAAGATGGATATTATGAATTAAATTATCTGACTCCTGGAAAATATAAAATTATTGCCTTTGAAGATGAGAATGGAAATTCAATGTATGACCCCGGAAAAGAAAAAGTAGGATTCCAGAAAGATGCGATCAATTTTGAGAAATCTATTTCAGGATTAAACTTAAAAGTATATCCTTCCAAAAAGGCTGTAAAGTATGTAGAAATGAAAGAAATCTCAGGAGGTGTTCTGATGACTTTCGAAGGAAATCCTGATGAAGTAAAAGTTCAGTCGCTGAATGAGAAACTGAAAGATATAAAAATAACCCATACTCCGAAATCGGATTCTGTAAGAATCTGGTTTGATGCAGCAAAAGATAATGTAGGGCAGGATGCCAATGAAAAACTGATATTTACCCATAATAAAGGTCCGAAAAAAGACAGTGCCTACAGTGTATCGTTATTTTACAGATACAATAAAAAGAATGTCATGGATCTTAACAGTGATAATGGAGGTGAATCATTAGCTCCAAAGTCAGATTTTAAGATATCTTCCAACTATATAGTTGATAAAATAGATCCTTCAAAATGGACATTGAGAGTAAAAGGAGACAGTTTAACAACGTTACCATTTACTGCTAAAATTTCAGAAACAAATCCTTATCAGATTCAGGTCCAGTCGGATTTTGTGATGGGGAAAAGTTATGAGCTTACTGTTCCTAAGGAAACCGTATCCTCATTCTATGCAAAAAATACTCAGTCTAAGCGTTTCGATTTTGATGTTGACAAAATAGACCAGTTTGGAAGCGTTGAGTTCTCCATTTCTAATGCACCTACGACAAATTATTGGATTCAGCTGCTGGATTCTTCAGACAAAATAGCATATCAGAGGTATACAAAAGGAGATAAAGTGAAATTTGATATCCTGAAACCCGGAGAATATGTAGTGAGAATTCTGGTAGATAATAACGGCAATAAATATTGGGATGAAGCAGATTTTGCTAATGATGTTTTTGCCGAGGATGCTTATATATTCTATAAAAAAGTGATCATTAGAGGGCTATGGGAAACAAGAGAAGAATGGGATCTGAAGGATACTAAAACATTTGATAATCCTAAGGGAGCTACGCCCGCTGTAGCAACTCCTCCAGTGGAAACACCACCAGCTACGACTGAAGTGAAACAGGAGGCTAAAAAAGAATTGAAATCTCAAAATGCTGTTTTAACGCCAGTAAAGTAAGCTGATGAAGATTGCTAAGAAAATAATATTCTGGACATTGGTGGCATTTGCCCTGATTCAGTTCTTTCCTATCGACAGAACCAATCAGCCTGTGGATACGAAGGTAAACTTTGTTGATGCAAGGAAATCACCGGAAAAGATCAGAACACTGCTTAAAAATGCCTGTTACGACTGTCATTCCAATGAAACAGTCTACCCGAAATATGCTTTTATTGCACCCGTTTCCTGGTCTGTAAAAAGCCATGTGAATGAAGGGAGGGAACATCTTAATTTTTCTGCCTGGCAAACTTATAATAAGGATTTGAAGGAGAATATGCTTACTAAATCTATTCAGACCATTAAGAATAAAACAATGCCAATGCCTGGTTATATCGTCTACCATAAAGAGGCTAATCTTTCAGAAGCAGAAAGAGCATTGCTGATTCAGTATTTTCAAGAAATGCTGAAGTCTAAAACTTATTAACTTCTACCATAAAAAACTCCCGTAGATTTTGCAAATCCAGCAGGTGATTGTGTTGTACAATCTGCTTAACTTACAAAATCTACGGGAGAATATTTTACAAAAATTATTTCTTTAAATAGCTCTCGAAAAATCTCTTCTGAGAATCAAAAGCGATATCTTCAAGATCCAGATCCTGTAAAGGAATCCAGATGGCTTCCGAAATTTCGGAGAGCTCAAGACTTACCTCAAATTTTTCCGAAACATTGTATTCATAAAAGAGATCGATCGTATTGTAATCAATTTCCTTGTATTGATAGATGTTAGGAAGGCTGGTGAGGTATTTCAGGTTAGAAATATCGATATCAAGCTGAAGTTCTTCAAAAAGTTCTCTTTTACAGGTTTCCTCTGCACTTTCTTTAGGGTCGACAAATCCTCCTGCAAGATCGAGTTTCCCTTTTTTAGGATCTCTGTTTCTTCTGGTTAGATAAATTTCGTCTCCACATCTGATGACAACCGCTACAGCACCTGCCACATTATTATACAAAGTAAAACCACATTCCGGACAGCTCCATTTCTTTTCACCATCCCAGTGTAAGGACTCTTTGCCACAGCTTGGACAATATTTCAATAGTTTCATTGAGCAATATTAATATTTCTCGGGTGATAACTCAAAATAACATCCCTTAATTCTTCCGTTTTCAGGTGCGTATAGATCTCCGTTGTCGTAATACTGGAATGTCCCAGCATTTCCTGAATATAACGCAAATCTGCTCCATTCTGTAATAAATGGGTCGCAAATGAATGTCTGAATGTGTGTGGAGATATTTTTTTGTTAACCCCTGCTTTATCTGTAAGTTCTTTAATAATAAGAAATACGATTACTCTGGACATAGAAGTCCCACGGCTGTTTAAAAACAGAGTATCTTCATATTTCTTATTGACTTTTCCTTTAGAACGTACCTCTTTGATATAAGTTTCAAGCAAATCTGCAGTATAATCAGCTAAAGGGACAAAACGGGTTTTGTTTCCTTTTCCGTGTACCTTGATGTATTGCTCTTTGAAGTTGATATTGGAGATCTTCAGATCGATCAGTTCAGAAACACGAAGTCCGCATCCATATAGTACCTCTATGATGCAGTGGTTTCTTTTTCCGAGATCTGTATTGACCTCAATAGCAGCAATAATTTTGTTGATATCAGGCAGGCTTAAAGTATCAGGTAGATATAATCCCAGTTTAGGGCCTTCAAGTAACGCCGCAGGATTGTCTTCACGATATTCATCCTCCAGCAGAAATTTAAAGAAAGCTTTGATGGAAGATATCCATCTTGCTTGTGATCTCTCACTGAATTTCTGTTTGGAAAGATTGAAAATGTATTCCTGCAGGTTTTCGTAACCGATGGAGTCTGGACCGACGTTTTCCAGATCCTCTTCTGCGTAATCTTTTAATTTCTTAATGTCCCGAACGTAAGCGTCGAGCGTGTTTTCTGAAAAATTTCTTTCGAAACGAAGAAATATTTCAAAATCTTTGATCTTTTCATCCCAAGTCATTTGTGCTTATTTTTTTAGTTCACAGTCCGATATTTGTTCTATTTCAATGTTATGGCTCCTCAGGAACGATATTCCATCGTCATCCGAATACTCATTAATGTACACCAGTCTCGTAATCCCTGCCTGCAGAATCAGCTTGCTGCATTCTTTACAGGGAGACAGCGTTAAATATAACGTTGCTCCTTTTGCAGATTGGGTAGAGGCAGCCAGCTTTAATATAGCGTTGGCTTCCGCATGCAATACGTACCAGTGTGTTTTTCCTTCTCCATCTTCACAGCAGTTTTCGAATCCCGAAGGAGTCCCGTTGTAACCATCTGAAATAATCATCCTATCTTTTACGATAAGAGCTCCCACCTGTTTTCTCTTACAGTAGGAGAGTTTTGCCCATTCCTGAGCCATTTTTAGATAAGCTTTATCAAACTTATTCATACCGCAGCATTGTTTTTTTTCGAAATAATTTGGATTAAAATCTTTTAGAAAGATTTAGAAGTTAGGCTTTCTCTTCTCTAGAAACGCAGTAACTCCTTCTTTCTTATCTTCCATTTCAAAAAGTTCTCCGAAATATTTGATTTCAGTTTCAAAACCTTTCTCCGTGTCAGATAAATTTACGGCATTTATAGCCTTGGATATTGCCATTGGTGAATTGTAGGCAATCGTGTTTGCTAATTCTTTCGTTTTGGTTAATAATTCTTGAATAGGGTATACTTCATTCACCAATCCGATCTCTTTTGCTTTTTGAGCAGGGATCATTTTGGCAGAGAAGATCATTTCATTGGCAATACCTTTTCCTACAAGCTTTGGAAGCCTCTGAGTTCCTCCGTATCCTGGAATTAATCCAAGGGTTACTTCAGGAAGCCCTAATCTGGCGTTTTCCGATGCATATCTGATGTGGCATGCCATGGCAAGCTCCAAACCTCCTCCTAATGCAAAACCGTTTACGGCTGCAATGACAGGTTTAGACATATTTTCAATTTTGTTGAACAATATATTTTGTCCGTTTCTTGCAAGTTCTTCAGCTCTTTCCTGTCCGAAATCACTGAATTCCTTGATGTCAGCTCCCGCTACAAAAGATTTTTCTCCACTTCCGGTAAGGATAATTACTCTACATGAAGTGTCAGCGTTAAGCTCATCCAGTGCGGTACTGATTTCCTGAATGGTTTTTGCATTTAAAGCATTTAAACTCTCAGGTCTGTTTATGGTAATAATAGATAATTTATCTTCTTTTTTTAATAATATGTTCTCGTAACTCATTTTTCCACTTTAAAATATCATCCTTTGCAAATTATGAATTTTTTACAAAAAAAAGGAAAAAATATTATTTTTTTTTCCTTTTTTTTAATTTATCATTCAATATGATTATTTGGAATGATTCATCATATTTGCATCAATATTGACATTTAGTTGAGAAGCCACTTTCATGCCAAGCTCAATGTTAGCACGGAAAAAGTGACATAGTTGTCTGTTGATAATCTCATCTTTCTTCGGCCCGGTAATGCCATTCATACTGCCTACAATATTTTTGATCAAATGATCTCTGTCTTCTGCATTCATTGCTTTTGAATACAAAAGTCCAGGTTGGGTATAGTGATCACTGTCGTTGTCATTTCTGTTGTAGCTGGCAACATGAGCACTGTCTAACTCATATTCATAGTTTTTATAAGATGAATCTGCTTGGATGTCATCAAAACTGTTCGGGTGATAATTCGGTTTGTCCTGATAGTGGCTTGAATCTGCCATATAACCATCTCTTTGGTAGTTGTTGACCGCAAAAGGGCATCTGTTCACTTCCAGCTGATGGGCGTTGACACCTACTCTGTAACGGTGAGCATCAGGATATGAGAATAGCCTTCCCTGAAGCATTTTGTCCGGTGAAAAACTGATTCCGTTAATTAAGTTACTTGGTGAAAAAGTAGATTGTTCCACATGGGCGAAATAATTAACAGGTACTTCGTTCAGCTCCATTTCTCCTACCTCAATTAATGGGAAATCATCATGAAACCATACTTTAGTCACATCAAATGGATTCCATCTGAAATCTTTTGCCTGTTCCTCAGTCATTACCTGTATAAATAAAGTCCATTTCGGGAAATCTCCGTTTTCAATAGCGTTGCAAAGATCTTCCTGTGCAAAGTCAGGGTTTTCTCCAGCCATTTTTACGGCTTCTTCATCCGTGAAGTTTTTTACACCTTGTTTTGTTTTAAAATGGAATTTTACCCATACTCTTTCATTTTTATCATTGATCATGGAGAACGTATGAGATCCGAAACCGTGCATATGTCTGTAGCCGTGAGGTGTTCCTCTGTCTGACATCAATATAAGAACCTGATGAAGTGATTCCGGGTTTAAGCTCCAGAAATCCCACATCATCGTGGCACTTTTTAAATTGGTTTTTGGTACTCTTTTCTGGGTATGAATAAAATCCGGGAATTTCTTTGCATCCTTAATAAAGAATACAGGAGTATTATTTCCTACCAGATCCCAGTTCCCATCTTCAGTATAAAATTTTAATGCAAATCCTCTTGGGTCTCTTGCTGTATCAGCACTTCCTTTTTCACCTCCCACGGTAGAAAATCTTGCAAACATTCTGCATGAATTTCCTACTTTTGAAAACAGTTTTGCTTTCGTGTACTGGCTGATATCATGCGTTACGGTGAAAGTTCCGTAAGCTCCGCTTCCTTTG
>CBFQYI010000147.1:0-9649 GCA_965720825.1 uncultured Chryseobacterium sp.
TAAAATTAAAGGAATCATAAAATAAAACTGCTCCATCTACATAATTATAAAAATCACTTAATTCATTATAGTCAACAAATCCAAAATTTTTGATTTTATCCTTTTGCTCCTCTTTTAAATCTGATATAAACTTTTCATAATCATTTTGTGAAACACCAATAAAACATAATTTCCAATCAGAAGGAAGCGTTTCTATAACATCAAATAATTTTTTGGCTCCTCTTTCCTTACTAATTACACCTTGATGTAATAAAATCTTTTTATTCTCGTTTTTTACTAGATTTAATTCGTTTAGCAAATTATTGTTAATTTTTCTGGAAAACTGATTTTTGAATTCATAATTATCAACTATAATATGCTTTTTTATTCCATTCTTATTCAGTTTGAAAACAGCTTTTCTTCTATACTCATTTGTAATGATCAGTAATTCACTCCATCGGATTATAGATTTTTCAATAAAATAAAAAAACGGAGAAATATTTTTATTTTTATAATGATAAAATTCTTTATCGTCATAAACAACTTTAACCTTTCTAACAAAAAGTTTGTACAGCAATGGAGCAATTAAGGTAACTTCATGATGCAATTGAATTGATTGGGGTCTGTAATATAACAGCTTAAAAAAAGAACTTATACTATATTCTACCAATCGTAAAGCCCTAAATATTTTAAATTTATTAAATTTTTCAAAAAATGATTTAAAAAATATGATTCTTGTATTAGGCGGTAATTTGATTGTTTCATCTACATTTACATCATAATTATATACAATAATCTCATCATCATTATATGCAGATGATAATGTATTTATTAATGAAAAAACCCTCCCATCAAAATTTAGATTAGTCTTCAAAAAAACCAAATGTATTCTTTTTTTCTTTTTCATAATAAATTAAGATTTTTGACGAAGATGATACCTAAAAAACAGAAGCTGAATAACAGAATGAATAGCATAAGAAAATAAATAAGCTTTTGCAAATCCCATTGCTCCTTCACTGGATAAGTTATAATAATAAGCAAATCCTAATAGTGCAAATGCCCAAATAAAATTCATCAAAAATCCTGACCACATTAATCCTTTACCTACTATTGCCTGACCAAAAACACTGTTTATAGAACTTAGAATAGCTGAGATTGACAAAATAATCAATACATTACTCCCTCCTATAAAACCTTTTCCATAAAAATTCATAAGAAATTCAGAGAGAAAGAATACTAATAAAGCTACGGTAATTGTTACTACTGCAACTATTGAAACATTCATTTTCAGAATTTTATGAAATGCAGAGCTTTTATTATTTTTTGAAAACATAGGTATTGCTATTTGAGAAAAGACTCCTGGCAAAAATAAAATTGCTGTTCTATACTGATTGGCAGCATCAAAAATTGCAAGTTCTTTATATCCATTTACCTGATGGACTATTAACATATTACAAACCCATAAGACAGGGGTAATCATTATTCCTGATAAAAATGCAGGTAGAGTAAATTTATATAGAATAGGAAGCTGATCAAGGCAGTTAAAATAATCAACCTTAATTCCAAATTCTTTTATTTTCTTTTTAACTTCAAAAAGCCCAACCAGGAAATTGAATAAATAAAATACAGCCAGTCCAATTAATGCAGCATATAAATTTGAATATACTTTAAACAATATCAGCTGTAAAGGGAAGAAGAGAATCGCAGAAATAATACTGACTTTAGCAACTGATTTATAAGCTTCAAATCCAATTAAACTCCCATTATATAAACCATTCAAAGCACAGAGAAAAATTATTAAACTGCTAAGCCTTATTTCTCCATCCAAATGTGGGGCATTTAAATATTCTGCAGAGATGTATGGGGCAAAAAGACATATAAGTGCAACAACCAGCATTGCTGATAAGTAAGTGAAAACTATAGCAAGTGCCATAATTTTTCCTGCTTTTACTTTATCGTTATTTTTATATTGTGATATAAATTTAGTTGTTGTAAGCCCAATGCCTAATCCTGCAAATAATGTAAATGTACTGATGGTTGATTTAAGCATAGCAAATTCTCCATATTGCTTAAGTCCTAAATATCTTGCCGTTATAAACATTGAACACAGCATTATTCCCTGACTAACCACAGAAGCTAAAGTCGCCCAAAAAATACCTTGTCCAATCTGTTTAGGAATATTAGAAAGTAAAAAGGTTTTTAAATTATTAAAAAATTTTATCATGTATAATTGGTTCTACTTAATATCCTATAATATTAAAAATTAATTATCTTAACATTTTCCAAACATGGTATTTTTTTGCTGGCAAAAGATATAATAACATTTAAATAGGGAGTGAAGGCTTCTAAAAACAAATATCAACAATATCAGATAACAACGTCTAAATTATTAATATTATTTAGTTGCATATATCCTCTCAATAATATCCACCACTTTCAATCCTTCTAAAGCATTCGTAGTAATGGTATTTCTTCCTTTTAATACATCCACTACATTTTCAATGATAAAATGGTGATTGGCTGCAGATCCTTTATAAGCACCATAATCATTTCCAGGGTTAGTTGGAGCCAATTCCGGCATTACATAGTCTTTTATATTACAAACTTCTACTTTGTCCATATATTGTCCTCCAATCTTCACAGATCCATTTTCTGCAATAATGGTCATAGAACTTTCAAGATTCTGATTCCAAACTGACGTAGAATAATTCAATGATCCCATTCCTCCGTCTACAAAATCAAAGCTAACGAATCCTGAGTCTTCAAAATCCGTAAGAGTTGCATGATTAAAATCTGCAAATTTTGCCTGAATATTGGTAATATCGCCGAACAGCCAGTACATGATATCGATAAAGTGAGAAAACTGTGTAAATAAGGTTCCTCCGTCAAGATCTTTTTTCCCATGCCATGATTCTGTCTTATAATATCTGTCATCACGGTTCCAATAGCAATTAAGCTGAACCATATATATATCCCCTAGTTTTCCGCTTTCTACCATTTCTTTCACCCATGCAGAAGGAGGAGAATATCTGTTTTGCATAACGGCAAAAACTTGTTTATGCTTATGCAAAGCCTGAAAAATAAGTTTTTCAGCGTGCTGTTTTTTCAGAGCCATTGGCTTTTCTACGACAACGTGCTTACCTGCATCTATTACTTTATAAGACTGCTCAAAATGGAATCCGTTGGGAGAAGCAATGTTAATAACATCTACTTCAATCCCGGAAGCTAAAAACTCATCCAGTGATGCAAAAAAAGGAACGTCATAACTTTCAATTCCCAACACAGATTTATCTTTAACATCGATCAAGCCAACTAATTCACATTCTTCATTTCTTGTGATCATTTCGGCGTGTCTTTTTCCGATATGTCCGCAGCCAACGACTGCAAATTTTATTTTTTAACTAATTTGTATGTTTTTAAATTTTTTAAAATTTATTATTCTCTAATTTGTATTTTTATAAAATTTATTCACAAAAATATGTATTTTTCTCCACTTTCTTCACAAACAGCTATATTTTCGGCATCAAATTCAAGTCTTTGCCCGAATTCACTCATCCATCCCATTTGTCTTGCAGGGTTTCCTACTACCAATGCATAATCCGGAACTTCTTTTGTAACCACTGCACCTGCTCCAATAAACGCAAACTGACCTATATTATGCCCACAAACAATGGTTGCATTAGCGCCTATAGATGCACCTTTTCCTACGTGTGTCTTCAGATATTCATTTTTTCTGTTTACTGCACTTCTCGGATTTATCACATTGGTAAAAACCATAGAAGGGCCTAAAAAAACATCATCATCACATGTTACTCCTTCATAGATGGATACATTATTCTGAACTTTAACATTCTGTCCTAAAACTACTTTAGGTGAGATGACAACATTCTGACCTATATTACATTTTTCACCTAAAATGCAACCTGTCATAAGGTGTGAAAAGTGCCAAATTTTGGTTCCTTTCCCTATGTGACATCCATCGTCAATAACGGCTGTTTCGTGTGCAAAAAAATCCGACATATCTGCTTTATATTAATTAAAATAGTTCTTAATTTCTGTAATAATAATATCCAGTACTTCCTGATCAAATTCTGTATGCACAGGAAGGGAAATAACTTCTTTGCAAAGCTGCTCTGTAACCGGAAGATTAAAACCTTCTCCTACATATTGAAGAAAAGCTTCTTGTTTGTAAAGAGGCAAAGGGTAATATACCATACTTGGAATATTCTTTTCTGCCAAATATTTTTGTAATTCGTCTCTTTTTCCATTTTTTACTCTAAGGGTATACTGATGAAATACATGGGTAGAATTTACAGCTCTCTTAGGAGTTTGAATTTCAGCTATCCCTGCAAGGTTTGTATCATAATAATCTGCCATTCTGTTTCGGGAAGCTGAATACTCATCCAAATGCTTAAGTTTAACTTTTAATACGGCAGCCTGAATGGTATCCAATCTTGAATTACACCCTAAAACTTTGTGATAATATTTCTTTTCCTGGCCATGATTGGCAATCATTCTTATTTTAAAAGCCAAATCATCGTCATTCGTCATCAATGCACCACCATCACCGTAGCATCCGAGATTTTTTGAAGGGAAAAATGAAGTACATCCGATATGTCCGATCGTTCCTGTTTTTTTTACTGTTCCATCAGAGAAGGTGTAATCTGAACCTATTGCCTGAGCATTATCTTCTATAACAAAGAGATTATGTTCTTCTGCAAATTCAAGAATTTTTTCCATGTCAGCACTTTGTCCGTATAAATGAACGGGAACAATGGCTTTGGTTTTGGCTGTCAGGTATTTTTCAAGATTTTCCAGCTGTATATCAAAAGTATCTTCGTTGACATCTACCATTACCGGTTTTAGTCCTAAAAGACCAATAACTTCAGCAGTAGCTACATACGTGAAAGCAGGGCAGATTACTTCGTCACCAGGCTGTAGATTAAGCGCCATCATGGCAATTTGAAGAGCATCTGTTCCGTTAGCACATGGAATAACATGTTTTACTCCCAGATATTTTTCAAAATCCTGTTGAAATTCTTTTACAGCAGGACCATTAATAAATGCGGTACTATTGATACATTCCTGAATACTGATATCTACGTCTTCTTTTATTTTCAGGTATTGACCTTTAAGATCAACCATTTGAATTTTCATATTCTTAGTTTTTTGAGTGCACGGAGTGCATTTTCTAATTCTTAATCAGCTCACTTATTTTATTTCCTATAGAAAGGCAGGAAGTGGCAGCCGGAGAAGGGGCATTTCTAACGTGAATAATGTTTCCATTTTTCACGATATCAAAATCATCAATCAATCCTCCATTTCTGTCGCAAGCCTGAGCTCGTACTCCTGAACCTCCTGTAACAAGGTCATTTTCCTGTATTTCCGGTAAAAGTTTCTGAAGGGCTTTTGTAAAAGCAGATTTGGAAAGTGAACGGTGCATTTCGCCCATTCCCGTTTTTCCGTATTTCGCTACAATTTTTCTAAATCCCGGCCATAGCATGGTTTGCATGGTCTCGTTAAAATTGAAATCAAAAAAATTGTATCCTTCTTTTTTGAAAGCCAGAACTGCATTGGGGCCAGCTTCTATATTACCATCAATCATTCTGGTAAAGTGAACTCCAAGAAAGGGAAAGCTAGGATCAGGTACAGGATAAATAAGATGTTTTACCAGATATTTTTTTTCATCCTTAATTTTATAATATTCTCCTCTAAACGGAATAATGACCACATCGTTTTTTTCGTTGGTCATTCTGGTGATTTTATCGGAATACAATCCTGCGCAGGAAATTAACTTTTTGGTTTTAAATTCGGAAATATTGGTATTGACAATAATTTCAGATCCTTTATCAATGATGTTTTTAACTTCATTATTAAATCTTACTTCTCCTCCTAATTCTTCAAAAAGTTCTTTTATTTTTTTTGCAATTCCCGGATAGTCGATAATTCCGGTTTGTGGCACTTTAATTGCTCTTACTCCTTCACAATGCGGTTCGATTTCACGGAACTCTTCTCTTGAAAGGTATTTTAAATCCTGCAGTCCGTTTTCTACTCCTCTTTTATAGATATTATCTAGAAGTGGTAATTCTTCCTGCGAAGTAGCTACAATAATCTTTCCGCAAAGGTCATATCGTATACCGTGTTTCTCAGCAAAGTTAATGACCGAGTTATAGCCTTCAATACAATTTTTAGCTTTAAGGCTTCCCGGTTTATAATAAATCCCGCTATGGATTACTCCACTGTTATGTCCTGACTGGTGCAATGCCACGTCATTTTCTTTTTCTAAAATAAGAATCTTAGAATCAGGATTTTTAAGTTGAGTCTGGTACGCTGTAGCCAAACCTACCAAACCTGCACCAATGATTATGATATCATAGTTCATGATTTATTATAATCTTGCATCTACCAGATTTCTGTCTAAACATGCTTTGGTATCGAAAACCACAGCATTTTCTTTTTTAAGCTGATCCAGGTCCATTTCCAGGAACTCATTGTGGGATACTGCAATTACTAAAGAATCATACTTTTTCCCTTCCTCAAGAGCGTCCAGAATATCAATTCCATATTCGTGCTTTACTTCTTCTTTGCTTGCCCATGGATCATAAATATCAACATTAACTCCATAATCTGCAAGTTCTCTGTAAATATCTACAACTTTAGTATTTCTGACATCCGGGCAGTTTTCTTTGAATGTAACTCCTAAAATCAGGGCATTTGAATTTTTGATCACTCCCCCTTTGGCAATAAGAAGTTTCACCACTTTAGCAGCCACAAACTTTGCAATAGAGTCGTTTACTCTTCTCCCAGATAAGATAACATCAGGATGATATCCCAGCTGTTCTGCTTTGTGTGCAAGGTAATAAGGATCTACTGAAATACAGTGTCCTCCTACCAATCCAGGTTTATATTTTAGGAAGTTATATTTTGTTCCTGCCGCTTCTAATACATCATTAGTATCGATACCTACTCTATCAAAAATTAATGCTAATTCGTTAACAAAAGAAATATTAACATCTCTTTGTGCATTTTCAATAGCTTTTGAGGCTTCTGCCACTTTAATACTAGGTGCTTTATGAGTACCTGCAGTAATAATTTTCTTGTATAGCTGATCTACTTCTTCAGCAATCTTTTCAGTAGAACCTGAGGTTACTTTTTTAACGCTTGTAAGTGTATTTACTTTATCTCCCGGATTAATTCTTTCCGGAGAATAACCCACAAAAAAGTCTTCGTTAAAAGTAAGCCCTGAATATTTTTCAAGAACCGGTACGCATTCTTCTTCTGTACATCCAGGAAAAACTGTAGATTCATAAATAACAATATCTCCTTTTTTGATAATTTCTCCCAACATTTTTGAAGCAGAAATCAATGGATTCAGATCTGGAGCATTATATTTATCAATAGGGGTAGGAACTGTTACAATGAATACATTAGCTTCAGAAATATCAGATAACAGGCTTGTTGCTTTATAACCTAAAGAACCATTGGATTCGTTATATTTTTTCAGTCCGTTATTTAATTTATCAACATCAGCTTCAAGCGTTATATCCTTTCCGTTATTAAGCTGATCTACACGCTGTGTATTGATATCAAATCCAAAAACAGGATAGTGATCTGCAAATTCAAGAGATAAAGGAAGACCTACATAACCCTGGCCTATAACCGCTATTTTATATGTTGTTATCATTAACTAAGTTTATTTTTTATTTTTTGAAACCATGATTGTTCTGTATGTTGGTTATAACCATAACCATACTTGTTACTGTATCCTAAATTTTCCCTGTTTACATCATTAAGTACAAATCCTACATTTCTAATTTTTTTCTGATCAATATTACTATTCGCAAATTGTAATAATGATTTTTCTGTGTATTTAGATCTGGATACATAAATCGTAATGTCAGAAAGTTCAGCAATAAGGAAAGTATCTGTAACAAGAAGCAACGGAGCGGTATCCAGGATAATATATTCATATTTATCTTTAAGCTCACTTAAAAGGAACTCATAACGACCGTTGGATAATAATTCTGTTGGGTTTGGAGGAATCATTCCTGAATAAATTACATCCAGATAAGGATTAAAAGATGATACATGAATAATATCTGCAAGTTTAGTGTCGTCATTGTAAAGATACTCCGTAAGCCCGGCAAGTCCTTTTCTAGCAGGATTATATCTTTGAAGCTGGGGGTTTCTGATATCAGAACCTATGATAATTGCTTTTTTCTTAGGATTTGCCAATGTTAAAGCTAAGTTTACGGATGTAAATGTTTTCCCTTCTCCTTTTACTGTAGAAGTTACAAATACTACCTTTCCTTTTTTCTCTTTTGAAAGCATGAAATTCATATTGGTAATAAGAATTCTGAATGCTTCCGCCATAGGCGTAATATCATTCATTTTAACAATCTCAGAATCTCCTTTTTCAAGACTTGGCAATTCTGCAATAATAGGGGCATGCACTAACTTTTCTAAATCATGTTTTGTAACAACCTTATTATTAAATAACTGGGTAAAATAAATAAAAGCGAAAGGAATTAATAATCCAAAAACAAAAGAAGCTCCTAAAATCATCTCTCTCTTAGGCGAAACTGGTCCACCAGAGGAGTAAGCTGAATCTACAATTTTTGCTTTAGGAGCACTAATTGATTGGGCAATAGCAGTTTCTTCTCTTTTCTGAAGCAATAACAAATACAGATTTTCTTTAATTTGTTGCTGTCTTTCGATACTTCTGAACATTTTCTCAATGGAAGGCAGCTTTGATATCTTTCCAGAAACTACATTTTGTTCTCCTAAATATTCATTTCTTGCCAGCTCAAGTCCTGTTTTGTTTTTCTGGAGGCTCTGCATAATAGAGCTACGCATCGCGTTAATTTGTTTCGTAATATCTACAACCGTCGGGTTTTCTGATGTAGCTGACTCTAAGAACCTGTTTCTTTGCAGCACTAATTGATTATAGGAAGAAATTCCATTGGTAGCATCTGCATTACTCAACCCAACATTAGCTGGAAGAACCTGATATTGACCTTGATTTGAAACATAATTAATCAATGAGTTTGTAAGTTCCAATTGGGCATCTATTTCCAATTGCTTAGCTCTTGCAGCAGCAGAGCTTTCTAGACCTATCTTAGCTTCAGTTTCTATATCAATGATATTATTCTTTGATTTAAAACTTTCTTTTTGATCTTCAACTTGTCCAAGCTCTCCAGATAATTTTTTGATTCGGTCTTCGATAAAATCTAGTGTCTTTTTTGACTCTGAATTCTTATCAGACATTGCATCATTATTATAGGCTACAACTAAATTATTTAGAATATCTTGTGCTTTTAATATTTGTGGATAATTGAGTCCTAATCTGAGTACAGTTGCTTCTTTATTAACTAAATCTACACTTAATCCTCCTTGTAAACTATTTACTTTGGCATCTACTGTAGAAATCTGCAGCTCTAAATTTTTCATATCAACCGCAAGATTACCCGGAGCAAATTCTTTATTCTTTGTAATGATTATATTAGCAAAGGGTAAACTTATAGTTTTCCCATATGTTGTAACAATTTCTTTTGAACTTTTTGAAGTAAGTGTAAGTTTATCTTTATCTATTGTAAGATTTACCGGACTTGCAGGTTTATCAATGTGTTTTTCGTCAATAACCTTAACGTCTATAGGACTCGTTTCTTTA
>CBFQYI010000148.1:0-9645 GCA_965720825.1 uncultured Chryseobacterium sp.
TTAAACACAAGGTCTTTGATTTCCGGGACTTCTTTTAAAAACTGCCTGATGGCAAAAAGGTCTTCAGACTTTCTAAAGTTTTCTTTTGAAGTATCTATATTGCGGAGAACAACGTTGATGTTTTCCAGTTCTTTCTGTGAAAACACATCATTGATAACAGCAAAGCCATATTCTTCAATATGGCTTTTATGATTTTCTAAGTTGTTTAAACTCATTAATATTTAAATTTTGTCTAATGGTTCAGTTAACTGCCCTTCCCATTTTGAAACCGCTGTGGTTGCCAGCGTATTTCCAAGTACGTTGGTCATACTTCTACCCATATCACAGAAATGGTCAATTGGTAAAATCAAAGCAATACCTTCCGGCGGAATACCGAACATTGAACATGTTGCTACAATAATTACCAGAGAAGCTCTCGGAACTCCGGCAATTCCTTTTGAAGTAAGCATTAATACCAAAAGCATAGTAATTTGCTGCCCCAGAGTCATTTCGATTCCATAGATCTGAGCAATAAAGATTGAAGCAAATGTCATGTACATCATACTTCCATCCAGGTTGAATGAATATCCTAATGGTAAAATAAAAGATACTACTCTGCTGTTACACCCGAATTTCTCTAATTCTTCCACCAATTTAGGGAATACTGCTTCTGAACTTGTAGTAGAGAATGCAATCAGCAAAGGTTCTTTAATTCTTTTTAAAAGATCAAAAAGACGGTTTCCTAAGATGAAATATCCTACCAATAAAAGGACCAGCCAAAGAACTCCTATAGCAAAGAAGAAGTCTCTTAAATAAATAGCATATACTTTAAAGATTTCAAAACCATTGGTAGCCACTACGGCTGCAATAGCTCCCAATACTCCAAGTGGAGCAAACCACATGATATACCCTACCATTTTAAGAATAGCATGAGCAATAATATCAAATAGTTTCACAACTGGTTTAGCATATTCTTCTCCCAGATTAGCCAATGCAACCCCAAACATTACCGCAAATACAACAATCTGCAATACTTCGTTGGTAGCGAAGGCTTCAAATAAACTTTTAGGAATCATGTGTTTTACAAAGTCTTCCATGGAAAAACTTTTGCTGCTTTTAAGAAGTTCATCAGCAGAAGCGACATCCTGAATCGGTAATTTTGTAACATGCCCCGGTTCCAGCCAGTTAACAAGGATCAATCCGATAAAAAGGGAAATCAGAGAAGCGGAAATAAACCAAAGCATGGCTTTTGTACCTACTCTTCCAATCATTTTGATATCACTCATTTTGGCAATCCCTACTACTAATGTCGTAAAAACCAATGGAGCAATAATCATCTGTACCAATCTGATAAAAACCGTTCCCAACAGTTTTATGTTTTTAGAAAATGGTTCTGCACTATCCGGATAGCTTACGTGTACAATACCTCCAATTCCTACTCCCAGAAGAAGTGCAATGATAATTGCTATAAAAAGTTTATTCTGTCCTTTCATATATATAGTTCAATTTGCGCAAATATAATAGTTTTTCAATTGGCAGAAGATTTTCTTCTATAGAGATGAATTTTCCATTAAGTTTTTAATCCCTGAAAATTAAAACCCTGGGTTAGAAAATATTGTAAAAAAATTAAGAAACATTTATTGAATTTTTATTCTTTTGGTACAAATTTTATTATTACATTTGAGTGTATAACAACATTAATAAATATACAATATGAAAAAAACTATTGCAATGGCTGCATTAGCTGTAGCTGTATCTTTCGGTGCTATTTCTTGTAAAAAGAAAGTTTCTGATGCCGACCTTCAGACTCAGGCTACAACTATAGTAACTTCTAATCCCAATGCTTCTGTTGAAGTAAAAGAAGGTGTAGCTCACCTAAGCGGTACTTTCGCAGATCAACAGTCTAAAGACGCAATGATTGCCAAATTGAAATCAATCAGCGGAGTAAAAGATGTAATGGATATGTCTACTATCGCAGCTGCTCCTGCACCTGCAGCACCAGTGGAAACGGCTTCTGCTGTAGATCCTGCTGTTCAGAAAAAAGTTCAGGATGCGGTGAAGGATTTCCCTTCTGTAAAAGTAGAAGTTGTAAACGGACAGCTTACTCTTACAGGAAATGTTTCCGGCTTACAGGCTAGAAAAATCAAAGAATCTGTAGATGCTTTGAAAATCGGAAAGTATAATAACAACCTAATCGTAAAATAATTTAAGATGAGCGAATTACAAGATAAATATTCAAGCGTAGTTTCAGCGGCACAGTCTGCAGGGATCTCCAATCTTCAGGTTCAGGAGCAGGACGGAATTCTTTATGTTTCCGGAAACGCTTCCAACACTGCGGCTAAAGATGCTGTATGGAATGCTCTGGGAGCTATTGATTCTACTTATTCTGCTTCAGATATCAATATTGATGTACAGGTTGCAGGTCTTACTTCAGGTGCTTCTTTAACAGTTGCTACTGAAGAATCTAATCTTAACATCAGACAGGAACCTTCTACTGAAGCTGCCGTTGTAGGTAAAGCTGCCAAAGGTTCTTCTGTGACTCTTATTGAGCAGACTTCTGATGACTGGTGGAAAGTGAAAAATGCTGACGGCCAGGAAGGATATGCTTACTCAAGATATTTAAGAGCATAATTTTTATTAAAAAATAATAAATTTTCACAAAAAAAGCATAGAGACATCCCAACTTTGGGATGTTTTTATATTTTTACGGCTCTGAAAAAAAAACTAATGAAGAAAACTCTGTTGCTATTGACTTTGATGTTCACAGTCATTATTCTGCACGCCCAAAAGTTACACATTGACGGAAAAATATCCGATTCTGAAAAGAAAGCGATAGAAAATGCCACCGTCTATCTTTTGAAACAAAAAGATTCGTCGATTATCAATTATACGGCAACCAATAGGGAAGGGAAATTCTCGCTGAAGATTGATGATATGAAAGAACCTTCCATTCTTAAAATTGATGCTGATAAATTATCTTCCTATTCCAAAAAATTCGAGAAAATAGATCAGTCGCTATCTCTGGGAGATATTCAGCTTGAGAAACAAGGTATTGTGAATAAAATTGATGAAGTAAAAATCACAGTTTCTCCGGTAAAAATTAAAAAAGACACTATTGAATTTAGTGCAGCCGCTATCAAAGTACGACCTGACAGTAAAATTGAAGAGCTTCTGAAGCAGATTCCCGGTGTAGAAATCAGCAATGAGGGAAAGATTACCGTGAATGGCAAAGAAGTAGATCAGATTATGATCAATGGAAAACCTTTCTTTGATAAAGATGGTAAAATTGCCCTGCAGAATTTACCCGCAGATATCATCAAAAATATTCAGTTTACCACCACCAAAACAAAGGAAGAAGAACTCAGCGGAAAAACAGCCAAATCTCAGAATACCACCATCAACTTTAATATTGATGAAAAGAAAAACAAAGGTTTGCTGACCAGACTTACGGTCGGCTATGGATCAGACAAGCGATATGAAGCAAGCGGACTGGCGAGTTATTTTAAAGGGGATACGAAAATAAGTTTATTGGCTTCTTCCAATAACATCAATTCACAGGGATTTTCCAGAGATGAGGTTTTTGACAGTATGGGAAATGGCCGGAATGCCTGGATGATGCAGGGAGGATCTGTCTCAACAGTAGGAAATGTAACTTACTATAACCAGGGAGGTGGTACGAAAGGAATTCAAAGGTCTACAACAATTGGATTAAACTACAGTGACAAGCTGGGAAAAGATGCCGATCTGGATTCCTTCAGTCTGATGCATTCTGATTCCAATACGGAAACAAGATCTAAAGTTTCAAGATCTACCCTTCTCCCTACTTACACCCTTCAGACTAATTCTGAAAGCAATGGAGAAAATGAATCCAAACAATACAGCTTTGATACTTCAGCTAAAATCAAACTGGATTCTATGACAAGTATCTACCTTTCTCCAAGATTTACGAAAAACAGCAGTTTCAATTTTAATAATTCACGTTCATCTACTTTAAATAACGGCAAACTTGTAAATGAAAGTAATGCTTATTCAAGTAATGATTCGGAAAGCAATTCATTCAATCCATATCTTTATTTTTCAAAAAAATTCAAGAAAAAAGGCCGTTCAATTTCAGCCAATATGAATAGTTCCATTTCAGAATCCAGAAGGGATAACCTGAACCAGTCCCAGAACACTTTCTATCAATCCAATGGAACAACAACAGACAACAGGGATCAATTAGCCAAAAATAAAAATCAGAACAGCAGTTTTAATTTCAATGCCGGATATACAGAACCTGTTTCCGATTCGTCCAGTGTAAGTTTTGAGGTAAAATATGAAACCCGATCTTCCAGAGATTTGAGAAATGTAAACGATTTTGATAATACGACAGGAGATTACACTAAATTCAATCAGCTTTTATCCAACAATATGAAGCAAAGAATCAATCAGATCTCTCCTGAGTTAACTTACCAGCTTAGCAAAAAGAAACTGAATTTCTGGGCTTCCATGAATCTTGACATCTCAGACATGAAAGTAAATTCGATTTATAACGGCCAGCAATATGATCTGCAGAAAAATTTTGTACTGCCCCAATATAATGTGAACCTTTACTATCAACTGTCAGAAGGAAAAACTTTAAGCTTTTACAACTATTCCAACTTCACCATTCCGACAGCAGAACAACTGACTCCTTATAAAGATAAATCCAATCCTTTGATTACCTATCAGGGAAATCCTGACTTAAAAAATACCTGGACCAACAATCTTTATTTATATTTCAATAATTATAATAAAGTGAAAGAGTTCAGCTACTATTTCAATATTGGTTTTACGTACAGAAATAATGATATCATCAATTTTTCCACCTATGATAATGCAGGAAAACAGGTGATTACTTATGACAACGTAAGCGGAAATAAAAGCATCAATGCCGGCGGAGGTTTCAGTAAAGTATTGAAATGGAAGAATAATAAACTTATTATCAATCCAAGATTCACCATGAATTATGCTTACAATAACGGTTTTATTGATGGACAATCTTTCACCAGCAATTCTTATAATCTAAACCCAGGTCTTAATCTTACCTATGAAATTAAAGATAAAATGACGATTAAGCCCTCTTACAGACTTGGATATAGCTTCTCCAATTATACCAATTACAATGTAACCAATGTAAATACAGCGAATCAGTCATTAAAACTTGAACTGACAAATTATATGCTCCAAGGCAGATTTGTAGTTGGAAACGATTTTGAATACAATACCAATTCAAATATTGCTCCTGGCTTTAAAAAGGATTTCTACTTCTGGAATACCAGCCTTGGATATTCATTCTATAAAAAACAGTTTACGGCAAAAGTGAAGATCTATGATGTTTTAAACCAAAATCAAAGCGTGAGAAGAACCATCACAGATTCTTATTTTGAAGACCGTGAAGACCTCATCCTGAAACGATACATTATGTTCTCCATCAGTATGAAACTGAATAAATTTGCAGGTAAAAAGATGCAGTAAAACAACACCATACTTTTATATATATATTTTTGATAATGGCCGGATCTTTCCGGCTATTTCTATGAATAAACTGAGATTCAACCCTAAACACCATTACTACTGAAGACGTAATATTCCCCTTCTCCGGAGGGGTGGCGAAAATTCAAAGAATTTTTGACGGGGTGGTTTACCATAAAACTCATTCCAATAAATACTAATAACACTAACCTTTTAAACAAGATTTATTAATAAACGTGTTTTTATTTTTAAATTAGCGGTAAATTTTTTTTATGAAAATCCATATTTCAATATTATGTATTCTTTTTTTCATTCTTGGAAAAGCTCAGAAAACGGAACAGAAAGATAGTTTTGTTAAAGATAATTTCACCAAGAAAGAATTTTATATTCCAATGCGTGATGGAGTGAAACTTTTCACAGCGGTGTATATCCCAAAAGATATATCGAACAAAAACAAATATCCGTTCCTGATGCAGAGAACCTGCTACAGCATTGCTCCTTACGGAGAGAATGAATATAAAACTAAAGTAGGTCCCAATACCTATCTTATGAAAGACAAATATATTTTCGTATATCAGGATGTACGCGGAAGATATATGAGTGAAGGCACTTTTACCAATATGACTCCGCAGGTGGAGCGCAAAACCAAAAAAGATGTTGATGAAAGTACAGATACTTATGATACCATCGAATGGCTTCTGAAAAATGTGAAAGATAACAATGGTAAAGTAGGCCAGTTTGGAACATCATATCCTGGATTCTATACTGCTGTAGGAACTTTGTCACAGCATCCGGCTTTGGTAGCTTCTTCACCACAGGCACCTATTTCTGATTTCTGGAATGACGACTTCCTTCACAACGGAAGATTTATGTTGGGCTATTTCAGAACATTTCCTGTTTTTGGGGTTCAAAAAACACAACCGGAAAAGCAGGCTTGGTATATGGATTCTTTCATCAAGCAGACTTCTGAAGATGGTTTGAAATTCTACAGAGATATGGGTACTCTGAAAGATGGGTATGAAAAATATTACAAGAATAATTTCTTCATGACAGAAATTATGAATCATACCAATTATGATGAATTCTGGCAAAAAAGAGGTCTTCTTCCTCACCTGAAGAATATCAACCATGCTGTAATGACAGTGGGTGGATGGTTTGATGCAGAAGATCTTTCCGGACCATTGAACATTTATAAAACTATCGAAAAAACTAGCCCTAAAGCCAAAAACATCATCGTAATGGGACCTTTCTCCCATGGTGGCTGGTCTCAGGAGCAAGGAAAACATTTCCACAGTGAAACGTATTTTGGAGACAGTATTGCTACTTATTACCAAAAAAATATTGAAACCAGATTCTTTAATCATTATCTGAAAGGCAATACCAAAGAAGACGCAGGACTTCCTGAAGCACTGATGTATGACACCGGAGCTAAAGAATGGAAAGAATTTGCTTCTTATCCACCGAAAAACGCACAGAAAGTGAATTTCTATCTGGCTGATAAAACCCTGAAAAAATCATCAGGACAAGGCTATTCTGAATATTACAGTGATCCTAACAATCCTGTGTTGAGTTCAGATCACTTAAAAGATTTTAATGGATTCACTCCAAAAAATTATATGTCGGAAGACCAGAGATTTGCTGTAGGAAGACCAGATGTATTAACGTTTACTACCGATGTATTGACTGATGATATTACATTTGCCGGAGAGATCATGGCGAAACTGAATATTGCATCCACCTCCACAGATGCTGATTTTGCAGTAAAATTAATTGATGTTTACCCTGAAGATTTCAAACCTGCAGAAAAGAAAGATGGAGTGATCTATGGCAACTACCACCAGATGGTAAGAAGTGAGATTATGCCTGCAAGATTCAGAAATACCAAAGAAAAGGGAGAAGCTTTGGTTCCTAACCAGAAAACGGCTGTTAATTTCAGACTTCAGGATGTGGTTCATACGTTCAAAAAAGGACATAAAATCCAGATCCAGATCAGCAGCACATGGTTCCCGCTTTTCGCAATCAACCCTCAGAAATTTATGGATAATCCGAATTTTGCCAATAAAGAGGATTACACCAAGGCATTTATTAAAGTATATGATGACAGCTCTATTGAAGCTGAAGTTTTAAAATAAATTGAAAAAGCTGTTCGTTTGAACAGCTTTTTATTTTTGAGTATTTACAGTTTATTTTTTAGGTTTTGGCTAAAGCCAGATGAATGTTGATTTATTTGATAAGTGGACTAAAGCCCACTTCTATTGATGGAGATGATAAGCTTATTCTTCAATGGTTCTGAAAGTCAGGTTGACTCTTGGAGTTTTTACTTTTGTTGTAGGTGGAAGCCTGTGAAGCCAGTTATCCTGAGTGGTTCCTTTCATAATCAATAAGCTTCCGTTTTCTAGGAACACTTCTACTTTTTCTTTGGTTGTTTTATGTTTGAATAAAAATTTTCTTTCCGCTCCAAAAGTTAAAGAAGCAATAGCGCCGTGTTTCTTCAGATCTGTTTCGCCATCGCTGTGGTAAGCCATTCCTTCGCTTCCGTCGTGGTATAGATTCAACAGGCATGAATTGTAAGTTTCACCGGAAACCTCTTCACATTTCTTCTTCAGTTCCAATAATTCGGGCGTCCAGAATTTTGCGTATTTTGTTCTTTTCGAATAGGTATATTCAAAAGCTTTCTCACCAAACCAGGCTACTTTCCTTTTGGTTAAAATCAGTTTTCCAAAGATTAATGCTTCATCATTTTCCCACGGAATCCGTTTGAGCAGATAATCATAGTAAAAATCAGATTTTTCTTTTGAGAAAACTTTTCCATAATAATGAACGGTTCCTTCATGGGGAAGGATATTGAGTGGATAGTCTGATATTTCTTCAAAGAGACTCATCATAATATTCTAATTAAATATTTTTTTGTAAAAAGTACAATGTAAAATGGATATATGATTTTTATATTTAAACACAAATTACACCAATATTTTTCACAAATAACACGAATTTTTACATCAATAGAAACGGGTAATAATCCTGAGCTTAGACGAAGGAAGCCCATTTAACAAAAATAATCTAATCCATTGGCTTGAGCCAAAACTTAAGAATTGTAGAAGCCTTCTGTACCTTTTGTAGTAAAATATTTTACGAGTAAATATGGGATCCTTCCCAACCCACAATCAGCTGTTTCCTGTCACTTCCCCACCTGTAGCCACCGAGATGCCCTGTAGACTGAATCAGGCGGTGACATGGAATAAGAAATGCTACAGGATTACTTCCAATAGCCGTTCCAACAGCTCTGGATGCTTTAGGATTTCCAATTTTTTCTGCCAGGCTGCCATAAGTAGACAGTTTTCCCATCGGAATGGTCAATAGACTTTCCCATACTTTCAACTGAAAATCGGTTCCTTTTAAGTGTAATTTTATGGTGTTGAGTTTTGTCCAGTCTTTATCGAATATAGACAGTGCATTCTTTTGAAGAGCATCCTGTTTTTCAATAAAAGAAGCATTGGGAAACTTTTGTTTCAGTTCCCCGAATGCTTTTTCTTTATCGTCTTCAAAAGCCATATAGCAGATTCCTTTTTCTGTAGAAGCTACTAAGATATTTCCGAAAGGACTTTCAGAAAAACTGTAATGAATACTGAGGCTTTTTCCTCCGTTTTTATATTCTGCCGGAGACATTCCTTCAATCTTTACAAACAGGTCATGAAGCCTGCTTGTACTGGAAAGGCCTGTCTCATAAGCGGTATCAAACAAACTTGCTTTTTCTTCCTTCAATAAATTTTTAGCATGTTCAAGACTGATGAACTGTAAAAATTTTTTCGGACTTGTTCCTGCCCAATCTGTAAAGATCTTCTGAAAATGAGCCGGACTCAAGTGAATATTCTCTGCCACTTCCTCCAAACTTGGCTGAAGCCTGAAATTGCTCTGGATATATTCTATCGCTTTGGCAATTCTGTTATAATCTATCTGACTTTGTGTGGACATCATATTATTGTTTTTACCTCACAAATTTCCAAAGAATATATGGCAGAAAAAATCCGATTCTTGCGGAATATTAGTTGTTGTTATAAATATTGTAGTAAGCAAGCATTTTGTAATATAGCTTAGCAGAAAGGAAAGCCGTTGGCTTAGCCATTGGAGAATCCATTAATTCTACAATATCAAATGCTACTACATTACATTTTT
>CBFQYI010000149.1:0-9597 GCA_965720825.1 uncultured Chryseobacterium sp.
GTTCCTGTAAATGTGATCCGAAGTTTTGCTTTTTCAATGGTTTGCGATGCTTTAAAAACGGCTGTATATTTCTGCCATCCCTTTCCTTTTATGAGCGTGGAAACTGAAGAAATTTCCTTTCCATTTTCATCAACAAGACTTGCATTTACCGCAGCAATATTTCCTGAAACATTCTCCAGATCAAAGCTGAAATCATATTGTTCTCCCTGATGAAGCCCTATTCCCCTGAATCCTTCATTTTCCAGAATATAATTTTTATCATTCAGAACAGTAATTCTCGCGTAATTTTTATTGGTTTTAGCAGGGTCGGAATAAATAGTCAGAAATCCGGAATCCAGATTAGGAGAAAGTGTTTTTGTGTTGGGCTGTTTCCATCCTGTAAAAGGTTCATCAAATTCAAAGCTGCGGTTTTTAATCAGTTCAGCATACAATCCGCCATCTGCGGCAAAATTGATATCTTCAAAGAAAATCCCGTACATGGTAGGTTGTATTTTAACAGGTGCCGGAGTTTCTTTCAGATCCAGGTTAAAAGTACGAACCGTATTATTCTGAGCCGAAAAAAAAGCAGCACTAAGGGAAATCGCGATGGAAAATATTTTATTTTTTGTTGTCATAGATCGTATATTTTGAAAGCTAAAGCATGTCTCAATTTATCCTGAATCAATTTTCATTTTACTTTTAACGAAATGTTTTTCAATCCTGCATCATCAGAAGTTCCGCCATAAAAAATGGTATAGTCGCCGGGTTTTGCAACCAGATCATCTGCTTTTTCATCGTAGAACGCAAATGAGTCTTTAGAGAGAGTCAGCTGAATATTTTTTGTTTCTTTGGATTTAATCAGAGTTCTTTCAAAAGCCCTTAACGTTTTTACCGGTGCCTGGGCATCATTATTTCTTTTAATATAAACCTGAACGACTTCTTCTCCATCCCTTTCTGAAACATTGGTTACGGGAATTGTGATCGTCACATTTTCGCTGGTACTGATCGTATTTTTGCTCGGTTTTGAATCTCCGTAAACAAATTTGGAATAGCTCAATCCATGCCCGAACGGATAAAGAGGTTTTTCCGTCATATAACGATACGTTCTTCCCTGCATATCATAATTTTCAAATCCTTCGTGCTTGCTTGTCTTTGAAAGAGCATTGTCCAGCTGTTCAAGGTTTTTGTAAAAGGTAATGGGTAATTTTCCGGAAGGGTTATATTCCCCTGCCAAAACATCTGCTACGGCCGTTCCTCCGGACTGTCCACTATACCAGGCGTTCAACAGGGCATCATAATTTTTCTCGTCCTGTTCCAATCCCAGAGCGCTTCCGGTGCAAAGAACAAAAACAACAGGTTTGCCGGTTTTTCTAAGCTCTGCCAACAGATCCCGCTGGACTTTAGGAAGGGCAATAGAAGTTTTGTCACCGCCTTTGAAGCCTTCTTTATTCACCATCATCTCTTCACCTTCCAAACTTGGAGAAAGTCCGCCTGCGAAGACAATGACGTCTGCATTTTTCACCTTTTCTCTCACCGAAGCAAAATTAACAGGGTCTTTTCTGTAGACTTCAAAGCTGATGCTTACATATTTTCCTTTTTGTGTATGACGCAGTTCTATCTGGTATTCTTTTCCATTTTCCATTTTTACAGGAAACTCCGAAGGATGTCTTGCATCAGGCCCTTTTCTTGTTGCGATTTCTTTCCCATCCACAAAAAGTGTATAGATATCAGAAGTGGAAGCAGAAAACACAACCTCCCCTGTATAAGTACTTTTGAAAATGCCTGAAATAATAGCTGAGGTATTTTCTCTTCCTACATTGGGTGCAAGTTGAGTACCTCCAAAGCTGTTGTAGCTGATCACAGTGGAATTTACGGAAGTATTAGCCGACTGCCCTTTGAATTCATTATTATTGAAGAAATCTACTTTCATTCCTTTTGCACCGTTTTTCTGACTGATAAAATTCTGATAGAGTGATGTTCTGGACGAAGGATCTGTTACTTCATTTCTTTTTTCTTTTATAATTTCAGCATTTGGAAATTTGGTTTTGATTCCGTCTAAAATCGTTACAATGGAAGAAGGAGTTCCGTTATAGTTTCCCAGCTGCATCAATCCGTCATCAGCATTCGGGCCTACAACTGCAATTCTTTTAATACCTCTGCTGAGAGGTAGAATATTCTTTTCATTTTTCATCAGCACAATGGACTTTTGTGCCATTTTCAGTGCCTGCTTTTTATGTTCTTCAGAATCTAATACCGAATATGGAATGGTATTCCAGTGAACGGAAGATTTCGGATCAAGCATTCCAAGTTCAAACCAGCCTTTCAGGATTCGGCGCATCGATGCATCGATATCTTTTTCGGTGATCAGTCCGCTTGCAAGAGATTTATTCAGATTGTTATAGGTATCTCCGCATTCCAGATCCGTGGAATGTTTCAAGGCATCTGCTGCGGTTGTTTTTTCGTCAGGATGAGTGCCATGGTATTTTTTCTGAAAGAAATCGGCCAGTGCCCAGCAATCTGAGACCACCATTCCGTCATACTTCCATTTTCCACGGAGAATTTCAGTAAGTAAAGTGTTGTTTGCACAACATGGCTGCCCGTCAAAAGCATTGTAAGCGCACATTACTTCTCTTACATTTCCTTCCTGAACCAATGCTTTGAAAGCGGGAAGATACGTCTCATACAGATCTCGTTTAGAAATTTCTGCGTTATAGGAATGACGGTTCCATTCCGGTCCGCTGTGTACCGCAAAATGTTTGGCACAGGCGTGGGTTTTAAAATATTTCGGGTCGTTTCCCTGCAGGCCTTTTACTGCTGCAACACCCAGAGCAGAGGTAAGATAAGGGTCTTCACCATAGGTTTCCTGGCCTCTTCCCCATCTTGGGTCACGGAAAATATTGATATTGGGTGTCCAGAAGGTCAGTCCTTCGTATCGTCCTGTTTTCATAGCTTCATCAAAAGATCTATTGTATTTTGCCCGTGCTTCATCAGAAATCATTTCAAAAGTTTTAAAATGCTCCGGAACATCCCACGTAGCAGCCATCCCGATAGCCTGTGGAAAAACAGTAGCTGTTCCTGCTCTTGCCACCCCGTGAAGAGCTTCATTCCACCATCCATATGCTGGAATTTCCAGACGCGGAACTGCCTGGGAATTATCCATCATCATTCCAATCTTTTCTTCTGTTGTCAATAAGGAAAGAAGGTTTTCTATTCTTTCATTAACAGGAAGATCAGGATTCCTGAACGGGTATTTATAATGACTCTGGGCAAAAAATAAAGATGCGGCCAGGGTTGTACATAAGGTTAATACAATTCTTCTCATAAAGATTATGGTTTCAATAAAGTCCGAAAACTCTAGAAATTTTTGTTGTTAATAATGTTACCTGCAGATTTCGCGGACTTCACAGTTGACTGTGTATATTTTTTAAATCTTGTCTGTTTTAATCTTTCAATACATCATCGATGGTAGTAAATGAGCCACCATAAGCTGACTTATGATGGCTTTGGATTCAATTTACTCTTTGATAAATTTTTGTTTTACTACTGTATTATTTTTTTGAGCAACCTCAATAAAGTAAATACCGGTTGGGAAATCTCCTACATTAATTTGGTTTTTTCCTGAATTTATTTTCAACCCGGATCTGATGGCACTTCCTCTTCCGTCAAAAATGGTGGCAGCTGCTTCTGACAAATCAGAATCAATGAAAAGGTCTGCTTTTACCGGATTAGGGTATATTTTCACACCCTCTTTTTTAGCTTCACCAAGAATATTTCTGGCACTTAATGATCCGAAATTTAAAGGAAGAACATTGGCAGAATAGGCATTCTCTTCTGTAAGATAGGCTTTGAAAGATCCTATTGCAGGTTCACTTCCTGCACTTACTTTATAGAAGCCTGTTACTCCGTTTTCTGTTTTCAGCACATAAGCATTGGCCGGAACTTTGATACTCTGATAAACTCCATTCATCTGATTGACGGTAATTGCATTGGGAGTGGAGACGTTTCCTGTACCGCTGAAAGTAATATTTCCTGTCGCGTTGATGATTACTGGAGTGTTTGGAGGAATAATTCCGTTTGAAATTACGGTACAGCTGATATTACCTGCATTCGGAGACATCAGATAAGCAGTAACTCCGGAAGGTAAATTAGCCTGAAATGGCAAAATCAGCACATCGTAGCCATTAAATATACGGCTGTAAGAAGCCGTATTGGCTGTGAAATTAAACGGCACCTGAAAATCCATACCCTGACCGGAAAGGACAAGATTTGAGCATGTACTACCAGAGATCACATTATTGGCAGATGAACTTACGTTTGAATTCACATAATAAATGCTGTTAGAGTTAGCACTCATAGGCTGCCAGTTATTGGAGGATGTAACTCCTGCTGCATTTCTGAAGTCTACAGAAGTGTAGTAGCCATTTTCCAGGGCATCCATCAGATAGCTGTCGCTTGCTGAGTAGGTTCCTCCGAATTTAGAAGCAATTTCATTTCCTACATTGAAATAAACATCACCCAGATTAAGGGTCAGTACAGAGCTGTAATTGGAATTTCTCAGTCCTAAAATTCCTTTGCATCCGTCTGTAAGCACCTGCCTTGAAATATCGAATGTGATATCGAAGTTTCCTCCCTGTGGAAAATTAATCTTGCCATAATTATACGATTTTGTTACACCCTGACTGTTGACATAATATAAAGTTGTATTGTCTGAATAGCTTTGCCCCGCAGTTGTATAGCTGTTTACATGCAGGATCAGCTTATTATACCGGTCATTAAGCTGAAGATATCCGTTAGCTGCGGTCATATTATTGCTGATCAGAGGGCTTGGATTGGAGAATGTCACCGTTGTATTGCTTATATTGAATCCTGTCCCAAAAGCTGCACTGGTAGGAGTTTGTGTTTCAATTTTATTATAATGAATATCGCCACCTGTCATGAGAGAAGCAGGCCTGTCACCACTTTTATTAAAAACAAATGTCATGACACTGGAAGGGCTGATATCAGCAGTAGGCCGGAATGTTGCTGTACTCAAAGAAATAGGTGTGGTGACCATATTAGATTGTGTATTGGTCAGTACTTTTGTTCCTGAAGTTGTATAAAAAGGAAGGTCAACCTTTAAACTATAGGAGTTCTGAGAAGGATTAATGACCATAAGAACAACCTGATTACCATCCTGGGAAATATAGGAAGAGCCTTGTAATACTCCGGTTTTGTCATCCCATTTTGCATCTATTCTCGTCTTTCCTGTTGTGTATTTGGCATAATGTGAAAGGATATAACCCCTTTTGGTCATTACACCAGCAGGAGTTCCATAAGTTCCGTCCCCCATTAATCCGTAATACCGTTTGGCAGAATAATGGATCCAGGCATTGATATTACCCAATAGTGCATTGTTGACACTGCTGGCAAAGGTAAATGCATCTGTATTCCAGCTGAAATCACGGGCCGGCTGTGTGGATGAAGAGTTCCAGTTGATCAGATATTCTGTCTGCCAGATTTCTTTGTTATAATTCTGAAATTGTTTGTAGGTAGACTGCATAAGTCCATATTGATGACCTCCATACACTTCAAAATTAGCCATTGCCGAAGGATCCAGCAACGCACTGGCAAAATTATCCGTAAATCCCACACTTTCCGGGGCGATCACTTTACAGTTGATGAGCTGCCCATAGTTCTTGATAAAAGTGGTAATTTGCGAAGGAGTCCAGATACACCCCTGATACTGAGCCATTTCATCCGGTTCATTCTGAATGGAGATATAATCAAGCTCTACTCCGTTGTTCTGAAGATAGGTTACAAAGCTGTTAAGATAAAGGGCATAATCCTGATAATTTTCCGGCTTTAAATATCCGATCTGCTGTACACCATTGGCATCTGTATAGACAGCATTGACATGGTTATTGGTTTTCCAGGCTGCAGGCATTGTCCATGGTGAGGCGAAAATGGTAAGCCCCATAGATTTGGCGAGCTGTGCTGTAGCGAGTACAGAACTCCAGTTGCTGCTGTTTTCGGGGATATATAATCTCATAATATTATATCCGCCTTCACTGGAAGCTCCCCAAAGTGTCTGAATCTCTGATGCAGACATATGATTATAGGCAAACTGGGGACTGCAGACAAATCCTCCGAATCCTTTTATTTTCTGATAAGGAATATTCTTATCAATTTTTACGGTTGTAAGCTGTCCATGCAGCATCAGGCTGCAAAACAGAGCTATAGAATGAATGGTAACAAGACTTAAAATTTTTTTCATAATGTTTCAGTTTGAATATTTTGTGATTTTGTGTGTTCCCGGTGAGACTATTAATTGCTAATAACCTCCAGGATACAGGTTTGAATATGAATTAATATGAATGTTCATGGTTAAAGTATTGTTTGTGATAAGTATCGTTCCGCTAGTGAAGCATTTCGCTTTCCGGAGCGCCCAGGTAAGAGGGTTTTAAACCTCCGGTGTTGATCAGGAGTTTCTCCAGGACAATTCCGGGTTCCAGCACTCTCAAACGTAACGTGTGCTTTCCAGCCTGCTGAATCGAATGTTTTGTAACGGATTTAATGATATGTTCGGACTGCCATCTTCCCAACTCTCCTTTGTAATGACCATTGAAGTTGACAATTTGCGGAGTTTCGTTATCAAAAGAAATCTCATAACGCAATCCTTTATTATGATTAAAATTTAAAGTCGGAGCTAATAATAATTGGACTTCAAACTCGCCTTTTGATTCAAAATTGATATCATATTCCAGCCAGATATTTTCATCAGTTTTTGGATAAGCATTCTGTGGAAAGGTTGTCACGCCGGATTTTGTTTTCCCAAAATCAGGAATCACTTCCCAATGGATTCTGTCTGAACTGTTCATTCTTGCAAAATTTTCTGCTTCAATGGAAACATAGCCGTTTTTCTCCTGAAATATTTTTTCTTTCGAAGCATTATCATCATATACATAGGTAACTTCAGGCATTATGTTTTCTTTTCCATCTGCCCATGTTTTGTATCCTATTCTCATCTGATCCATCATATGCTGCCACTTCCCGCCGGCAATCTCATTATTGTATTTATAATCCAGATAAGCATTTCTCTCAAAACACTCTTTTACCTTATCAGCGTAATAATTTGCTTTTAAGTCATATTGAGCTGCTAATTTCCTGTTTTTTGCTACCGCATAGTACATTTCATACAAATTGCTGCATGCATCGATAGGATATAAAACCAACTGATAATAAGCATCCTGGTATTCGGCAGGAATCTGCTCTTTTAAACGTAAAGCTTCTACAGCCAATGCTCTGTAATCATTTAAAACCGTTTCAAATTCATGGTAATTTTCAAGGCTGTACGTTTTGCTGTCAAGGGTTTCAGGGGTAACTCTTCTGTTGTATTTGGCATACAGATTAATCATCCTCGCAATTTCTTTTGCATGTTTTTCTCCAAACTGCTGTGCAGCCCATTTTTCAGTATATTCCAAAAGATTTTTAGCATTAAACTGTTTTGGATTCCAGGCCATTTCCAGAAAAAAACTGATCGGAAATTCCATGGGTTTTAAATCTCCCACATTCACTACCCAAAGCTTATCTACTTTATGTTCATAAGAAAGATTCATCTGTTCCCAAACTCTTTGGATAGGGCTTATGTTGATCCATTTGGAATTTCTCGGTCCGCCTACATAGTCGAAATGATAATAGATTCCATAGCCTCCTTTATGCAAAGGTTTTGAAAGGTCCGGAAGCTTTCTTACATTTCCCCAGTTATCGTCACAGAACAGTAGAATAACATCATCCGGAACCCGCATTCCTTTATCATAATAGTCCTGAACTTCTTTATACAATGCCCAGACCTGAGGAGTTTTTTCTGCTTTTTTACCAGTAACATCCGCAATGATTTTACGCTGGTCTTTTACAATTTTCTCCAGCAGGGAAATATTGGTTCCATCCCCCATTGCTTCATCGCCATCACCCCGCATTCCCACTGTTACCAACTTTTCCCAGTTTTTGCTTCTTTCTATTCCTGACTTCCAGAATTTCTGTAGCACTTCTGCATTTTTACTGTAATCCCAGACATTCGGAAGATTATTTTTTTTGATATACCTATGCCAGTCTGTTTGTGCCAAAGCCATAGGTTCATGGTGAGAAGTTCCCATCACAATCCCCATTTCATCAGCCAGCGGACCGCTCAGAGCATCATCGTCATAAAATGCTTTTCCCCACATTGCCGGCCAGATATAGTTTCCTTTCAGGCGCAGGATCAGATCAAAAACTTTTTCGTAAAACTGACTGTTTATTCCTCCGAAAGTTGCCCTTGCCCAACCTCCAAGCGAAGGTTCTTCATCGTTAAGGAAAATGCCCCGATATTCTACAGCTGGCTCACCGTCGGTATACATTCCTTTTTTGAAATATAAATTTTCATTTACCGGAACCGGAACATCTGCCCAATAATACCATGGTGAAACACCTATCTGCTTAGACATTTCATAAATCCCGTAAATCGTTCCTCTTTTATCACTTCCTGCAATCACAATGGCTTCGGTAACTCCTGGAAAAGGATTGCTGACATTTTGAATGATATACTTTTCTTTTTTCCCAGTTAATGCTTTTCCATCAATTTTTTTTTGCCTGATTAAATCATCAATGACAGATTTTGTCCCTATAGTTCCGATAATTATTAAAGGTGACTGAAATCCTGAAATTTGGTTAAGAATCGCCGGCTGTTCTCCTGTCACTTTTTGAAAGTCAGTCTGCAGATTTTTCACCGCTCTCATAACCCCCTTATCTGTTCCGAAGTTGGTAAAGATCGAAAGATTTATTGCTTTTTCTTTTAAAATAATACTTTCTGGGGTCTTTTCAGTATTGATGAACGGTTCTGCTGCATGAACCTGCAGACCAAACCCAAACAACACAACAAAGACAAATATTTTCAGATGATTCATAATCAGTTTTTTTTATTTTAAAAACTTTGTAGTCTTTTTACTCAATTCAAACCTTACAGGTTTATTTCTTTAATTTCTCAGCACAAAACCACCCTGTGGCTGCACCTCAATACTGAAATCCCCCCATCCATTTACTTTTACTTCCTTCTCTGAGGTGTTTCCTTTTGCATCATCATTGATAAATTTTACGGTTTTTCCAGCGAACATCGGAAGTTTTATTTTCAGTTTCCTGGATTGTTTTTCTGCATTCACGCCAGCTATATACCATTGATCTGCATGTCTTCTTGCAATCACTACATATTTCCCGGGATAACCGTCTATGAAGATTGTTTCATCCCAAAGTGTAGGAATTTCTTTCATAAAGCGGAGCTGAAATTCCGGAGCATCGGTCAGGTTATTCGGCATTATGGCAAACATCTGAACGGGATTCTGAAACAGTACTGCTGTAGCCAGCTGAAAGCCGTCTGTGGTATGTCTTTTATTTTTATCTCTGTTTGATTCTGTTAAATATCTATTAAGGAAACTTCCTCCAAATTCCATACTTCCCACTGTATTTCTGATGAAAGGATGAAGTGTAGCAAAAAAAGCTTCCTGCTTACGTACATCTTCTGAAAAATAAAGCATTTCTGAAGCCAGAACAGCTTCACTCCCTGCATAGTTTGGGTACATTACTTCCCAGCCTCTCGGTACAGTGGCTCCA
>CBFQYI010000150.1:0-9575 GCA_965720825.1 uncultured Chryseobacterium sp.
TTTTTTTTTGCAGGTGGAATTAAGTGAAACTTGGCAGGTGAAAAATATTTAAATAGAGGTAAGAAATCATAAAATATCTTAAAACACAGAACTAACGTAATGCATTTATGATAAATATTTTATCTTTGGGAAGAATAGTATTTAAACACTTGTTGATGATTAAAAAAAAATAAATCTTTTTCAAGAAAGCTAAATAAAACTTTTAACTTAAAACCTATTGAAAACAGATATCGACATCCATAACCACTGTCATTTTTCTTTTGACCTGTGGCTCACCTTAATCAAATCTCATCCTGAATTTAAAGCAAAAAGAGTTGAGCTGTTCTCCTCATTTTTCAATGTAGATAAGCCTATAGAACAGGTTGCGAAAACCGTAAAATATTACGATGATCTTTGTAATACCATTAATGAAGTAACAGGAGGGAATATTGATACTTTTGAAATTTATCTGATGATTCTGGGGGCTTTGGATGTGAATGTAAAGCTTGTAAGTAAGGAAAAACTCAATGAGTTTTACAACAAAAGTGAAGAATTGTTTCTGGAATATAAGCCAGTTGTAATTTTTGAGAATATTCATGAATTTTTTGATAATATCAAAAATCAGGGAAAGACTATCAATATCCTGAGCAATACAGGATTTATTAAAGGAACAACAATGAGGAAATTTCTGATCCACGAAAACCTGGATCAGTACATAGATTTTCATATCTATTCCGATGAAATCAACTGTTCCAAACCGAACCCGCTTATTTTTCAGGAAGTGAAGAATAAGATCAAAGATCAGGATTTGCCACTGCACCAGATTCTGCATATTGGAGACAATCCGGTAGCAGATTATCAGGGAGCAAAAGACTTCGGTTTCAGTGCCCATTTACTTAAACACTAAAAATAAACATGAATACAAGGTACAGCTTACACCACATTCATTCCACAGATGAGTTTACTTTTTCACCTGCGGAATACAGCTATTTCAAGTATGGCGATAAGTCGTATGCTGAAAAATTTGCAAGAGAATTATTCGACGGATTTATTTCCGAAAATGAAGAACTTTTAAATACAGATAAAGAAATTGTTGTGCTGCCAAGTCCCTATATGGCGATTCCTACAGCATCCAATTTTTTATGCTTTTACTTTAAAAAACATTTGGATTTTCATCTTTTTCAAAAAGGAAAGAAGTCCAGTATTTTATCTAAAATTAACAGAAACCATACTTACATAACAGATTACGGGAATCTTAATTTTGAAGACCGTAAAAATCTGATCGCAAATGATACTTATTATATCGATAAGGATTTTTTGAGAGGAAAACTTTGTATTTTTATAGACGATATAAAAATCACGGGAAGCCATGAATATACAGTGAACAGAATTCTGAATGAATATAGTGTGGAGGCAGACTTTATGTTCCTGTATTATGCAGAGCTGATGAATTTTGACCTCGACCCGAAAATTGAAAACTTTTTCAACTATTATGCAGTTAAAAATGTAAATCATGTTGCAGAAGTGATGAATAAAGAAAGTTTTCAGTTCAATACAAGGATTGTAAAATATATTTTAGGCCTGGATTCAAGTAATTTTGATTATCTTACGTCTAAAGTAAAAAAGGAACAGATGGACCTGCTTTTGGAGCTGGCGATCAGTAACAATTATCATTTAATAAAAGAATACGAAAATAACATCAATACTTTAACACAAACGGAATTATATTATGGCTATTAACTTACAAAAAGGACAAAGAGAAAACATTAACGCACCTAAATTTACTGTAGGTTTAGGATGGGATATCAATAATACTTCTACAGGAACAGGATTCGATCTTGATGCCTCTTTATTTTTGCTTGGAGACGATAAAAAATTAGTTTCAGACAATCACTTTATTTTCTATAATAACCTTGAGTCTCCGGACAAATCTGTCATCCACACTGGAGATAATCTTACAGGAGAAGGTGCGGGAGATGATGAGCAGATCAAAATTGATCTTACAAAAATTGATGATGCTATCAAGGAAATTACAGTAGTAGTAACGATTCACGAGGCTGATTCAAGAAAACAAAACTTTGGACAGGTAAGAAATTCTTTCATCAGAATTTTCAATACAGATACGAATGAAGAGATCTTAAAATATGAATTAGACGAAGATTTCTCCATCGAAACCGCTGTAGAATTCGGAAGAATCTACAATAGAAACGGAGAATGGAAATTTGAGGCTGTAGGTGCTGGACAGAGAGACGGCCTTGAGAAATTTGTATCAATTTATCAGAAGTAATCATGGACAATCAGGAAAATCAACCCATAGATCCACTAGGATCAATAGAACCTCTTAAAACCTTTGAACCTACACCAATGGTTCCTCCAACTCCGGCTCAGCCTGTTCAGAATGCAGCACCGGCAGTTCTTGTGGATAGAGAAGGAAATGTAAACCTTACGCAATTGCAGTCAGGAGAACGTCAGAAGTATGAAGTTCTTGCGAACTCTATTGATGAAGCGAACCCAGGTTCCATCGTGAATTTCGGAGCAGAGCTTCAGAAAACTTTAACCAATCAGAGTGACAGCTTCTTAGGAAATGTAAGAAGATCAAACTCAGGAGAAGTAGGAGGACTTATCAATGATCTTTTGGTAGAGCTTAACTATGTAGACGTAGAAGAGCTTAACGGAAATAAAGTAAAAAGTTTCCTGAGCAAATTACCATTTATGAAGAAGGTGATGACTCAGGTAGAAAACTTATTTGCAAAATATGACAAGATCATCAATAATATTGAGCAGATCTCGTATAAAGTAAATGCAGGAATCATCACTTCCACAAAAGATAATGCAGTACTTCAGACTATTTTTGAAAGCAATGTGAATTCTATCAAGCAGATAGAAGATCTTGTAATTGCAGGAAATATAAGAATGGAAAGAGCTGCAGTAGAATTGGCTCAAATGGAAACTGCTCCTCAGAATTTTCAGGACTATCAGATTGCAGATAAAAGAGATTTTATTGCAAGGTTAGACCGAAGAATGGCAGATCTTAAAGTGGTTCGTGTGATTATGATGCAGTCGCTTCCGCAGATCAGACTGGTACAGAACAACAACGTTTCTATTGCTGAAAAGGCACAAACGATTCTTACCACTACACTTCCTGTCTGGAAAAACCAGCTTTCACTGGCTGTAGCAATGTACAGACAACAGCAGAATATTGAAATCCAGCAGAAAGTATCTTCTACTACAGAAGAGATCTTAAGAAAGAATGCGGAGCGTCTTGGACAAAATTCAGTGAATGTTGCCAGAGCAAACGAGCAGACTATCGTATCTGTGGAAACATTAAGAGAAACAACGTCAATGTTGATCAATACATTGAATGAAGTGAAACAAATCCAGAAACAGGGAGCCGATAACAGAAGAAAACTGGATCAGGATCTTCAGACATTGGAGCATGAACTTAAAGCAAATGTCAGAGGTTAATTTATAGGATACTAAGGTGGGGGATGATGCAGCAACCATATTGTCGCAAAGCAAAAGAAGATTAACAAAGCTTAAGCTTCTCGCAAATTTTTTTGAACATATTGACATTATATCTATTTACATCAAAACAGATATTATCCACAATCTGTTCCAGGAAAATACGGCTTTAGATTACAATAAACTGGAACTTTTTCACCTTCAGTATACGGACAGCCTCATAGAGCTTCTGACTAAAATTAAAAAGCAGAAGGAAAATGATATGCTGGCAGTCATTAATGAAATTAACATCAACGGTAAATATATTTCAGGTTTTGAAGAAAGACAGTCAGACAACTTTCAGACCGACAGGAAAATGTACAGCGGTGTATTTTCCCAACATTTGAAAACGTTGTATAAAGACCTTACTGAAGATAGTTTTACTGCCAATTGGGAGAATGTACTGTATTTTCATAAAAAGTATGCGCAGGAATTTTACAGAACGGATGCAGATGAAACGCTGCTGAAATCTGATTCTTTCCCGGCCTATCAGTATAAAGACTATTCCATTGAAAGAAAACTGTTGGGAAGGCTTAATATAAAGGGATTTAAAGTCCGTTTTGTCTGTGGTTACCTTATAGGAACCCATGATTATGAGCTTTTTAAAATCTTTCAGTCGGATGATCATTTTATTTTCAGTGTAGACGAAAAGAAATTGTATCTTTTTGACAAAGAACTGGATAAGCTGGATACTTCTGAAAATCAGTCTAACCAGAGTACGATTATTGACCAGCTGAGAAGTAAAAATGAGCAATTGGAACACAGTATGAACGAAAGGAAACGTACGTTACCGGCAGAAGTGGAAGGTGTTTTGAAAGATTATATCAAAAACCTGGAAAATATGGACATTATGAGCAAGATATTTGACTTCGATGAAGAAACGAATATTCTGCGGGCAATGCTTAATTTGAATTTGAATAATAATTAAGACGAAATTTGAAAGCAAAGAAGATTAGCTTTTTTGCAAAAAGTAAATAATAACTAAACATAAAAAGATGGCTATCAACTTACAAAAAGGTCAGAGAATAAACCTTAAAAAAGAAAATGGAGCTGAGCTTTCCCAGGCTTGTGTAGGAATCAACTGGGGAGCAATTGAAAAGAAAGGATTTTTTGGAACTAAAAAAGAGGCAGTAGACTTAGACGGAAGCTGTATTTTATATGATTCAAACAAAAATGTTACTGAAGTAATCTATTTCGGAAATCTTAAATCCAGAAACGGATCTGTAAGACACAGTGGAGATGATCTTACCGGTGATGTGAATGGAGATGACGGACTAGATAACGAAGTAATCACAGTAGATTTCAGCCAGCTGGAGCCTAATGTAGAGCACGTAGCAATGGTTTTGAACAGCTACAGAGGTCAGGATTTCGGAACAATTCCTTTTGCTTCTATCCGTATTTATGAAGGATCACCTACCAATGTAAGAGAGGTTTTTGCAAAATATGATATTGCGAATGATGCTTCTTTCAGCGGACATGTTGCCATGGTAATGGGGGTTTTCTACAAGAGAAACGGAGAGTGGAAATTCAATGCGATCGGAGATCCTACAGCAGATAAAAAGCTGGAGCAGACGATTCAGACGGTACAGATGAATTATCTATAATCAATTGACAATCAAAAGATAAATAAAATAGCAATATTTGTACTCTGTGCATCTATTGCTTTTATCATATAATAACATAACTCAAGTGGAACATCAAAGTATTTTAGAACTGCACCCTGGTCTGGTGTGGGGATTTGCAGTAACAGTCGTTATCATGCTGCTCCTGGACTTAGGGGTATTTAATAAAAAAAGTCATGAAGTCTCTTCCAAAGAAGCTACCATATGGTCTATCGTGTGGATTTCGCTTTCCATGGTCTTTTCAGGAGTGGTATATTGGGTATTCAATACCGATGGAAGTCCTGCAAGCCATGCTTTGGCAATAGAGAAATTTACACAGTATCAAGCTGCCTATTGGATTGAAAAAGCTTTGTCTGTGGATAACTTATTTGTATTTATCCTTGTTTTCGGATTCTTTAAAGTTCCGAAATACCTTCATCACAAAGTCCTTTTCTGGGGGATTATCGGAGCCCTGATCTTCAGAGCGATCTTCATTTTTGCAGGAGTAGGATTAATCAATCTGACTTACCTTCCTGAAATGAATATCTTCGGAGAAGCAGTGAAAATTAACGTTGTCATGACCTTATTCGGATTATTCCTTGTGTATGCGGGGATCAAATCTTGGGGCGATGGTGACGATGATGACGATGAAGATTACAGCAATACGGCAGGCGCAAGATTAATCAAGAGTTTCTGGAAAGTTTCTGATAACTATGATGGAGATAAATTCTTTACTATCCAGAACGGAATCAAAATGGCAACACCTCTTTTAGTAGTGGTAGGGGTTATTGAGTTTACGGACGTTCTTTTTGCAGTAGATTCCATTCCGGCGATCTTCGCGATTTCAAATGACCCTTTTATCCTTTATACATCGAATATCTTTGCGATTTTAGGATTAAGATCATTATATTTCCTGTTAGCGAACTTTATTCATATGTTCAGCAAACTTCCATACGGATTGGCGATTATCCTGTCTTTTATCGGAGTTAAAATGCTTATTGCCCCATGGATTCATATTCCGTCTCCGGTTTCATTAGGAATTGTAGGAGGAGTATTGGTAATCTCTGTTCTTTTATCTATCATCTTCCCTGAAAAAGAAGAAGAGAAGAAGGAAGAATTGGACGAAAAATAATCACTTTTAAAATAAATTGAAAGCCTCGGGAATGTAATTCTGGAGGCTTTTTTTGTTTATGTTTTTTGTTGGAAAAATGCAAGTTGTTCTCAAATTATATGTTTTTTAAGGCGCAAAGATTTTATCTCCGATAAAATGGATTATGATTGCATGATATCTAGAAAATTGTAAGGGTTGATTCTTTCAGAATGACAAATACCACGCTTAGTTTATCCATGCCGTTTGTCATTCCGTAGGAATCTCTGTATAGAATGGTTGGAAAAACGTAAAGAGGGTAAGTATTGTGCTTTTTTAAGACGTGAGAACATTTCGACTTCGTTCAATGTGAGATTTTAAGCAACGTTGAATTTTAAGATGTAAACCTATAAGGTTTGAGATAAAGGGAATCAGATTATCAACATATTTTCCTCAAGGATACTTACTGATTATCTACATCATTCAGAACCATATTATTAGCGATACTCAATTTTATCGGAGATAAAATCCTTGCGTCCTTACTATGCTTTACCAATTAAAAATCTTGCGCCTTTGCGTTTTTCCAAATTACTCAAAGAAATATTTTTAAAAATAAAACAGACAGACTGGTCTGTTCTTTGTTTTTTTTCATACCTTTGTTTTATAAAAGAAAAGCAATGAAGTCTCCAAAAGAAAGAATCATAGAAACCACATTTCAATTGTTTGCAAAACAAGGCTATAATTCTACCGGAATTAACCAGATCATTTCTGAAGCAGAAGTTGCAAGAGCAAGTTTCTACCAGTATTTTAAATCCAAAGAAGACCTTTGTGTGGAATTTCTGAATGTGAGACATGAATATTGGTTTGGTGAATTGAATAATTTTTTAGCCAAAGAAAAAAATCCAAAATCTAAAATCATAAAAGCTTTCGACTTTCTGGTCTATATGAACGAGAAAGAGAACTTCAGAGGATGCAGTTTCCTGAATATTCTTTCGGAAATACCAATGGATAATATTAAAATTCTGAGCGTTATTCAGTCCCATAAAGCTGACCTCAGAAACTTTTTTTTAGAATTGGTGAATGATGATGAACTTTCCGATCATATCTATATGCTTTTTGAAAGCAGCATCATAGAAAGCCAGCTTTTCAAATCCAACGAATTAATTGAAAAATCAAAAAAAATAGCCACCAATTTAATACAGTAAGTTATGGAACAGAAACATCCGCTTCCGCCTTTCACTTTTGAAACGGCACTGGAAAAAATTCAACTGGCAGAAGATGCCTGGAACAGTCAGGATCCTGAAAAGGTTTCTAAAGCATATACCATCGATAGCGAATGGAGAAACAGAGATACCTTTGTGAACGGGAGAGAAGAGATTGTACTATTTCTTCAGAAGAAATGGGAAAGAGAACTTCATTATAAGCTTAAAAAGGAATATTGGGCCCATACAGAAAACCGAATCGCCGTTCGCTTTGAATATGAATATCAGACTAAAGATGGCAACTGGTTCAGGGCGTATGGAAATGAGAACTGGGAGTTTGATGAAAACGGGCTCATGGCGAAAAGATATGCAAGCATTAATGATCTGGCTATCCAGGAAGAAGACCGAAAGTTCAGATAAAAAAGTACAGGTTATACCGAAAGTTATATAATTTGGCCTATGTCATTCTGACGAAGGAAGAATCTTTTCGTTCAGAATGACACTTCCAAGAAATGCTCGTTTTTAGATAAAATCTTTGTTTTGCATTCAAAAATTCATCACTCATCATTTATAATTCATCATTATTTTAACTGTTTTTCCCATGCAGCAGTTTATTAATTTTCCTCCTGGTCTGTACAGAGACTTTATAAGCTTCATCACGCAGCTTTTGTATTTTTCCTACAGGCTGAAAAAAGATTTTACTCTCAAAAGGATTGAATGAAAGAAGTTCAGTCGCACAATTATGTGAATCCAGCAATGAATTTTTATTGATTCTTACTTCACCAATTTTAATAAAAGGAGCATTTTTCCATTCAACATTCAGCCTGTTGATGGGTTGGTATTTCAAATCATTGCAAATCTGTATCAAAACATCTGCTGCAAAATCATTCGTTTGCAGATAATTTTTTAAAGAATCTTTGACCTTTTGCTTTTTTTCAAAATTTTTATCCACAGATTGAGGACATAGCTTTATTTTGATAACCTGATCTCCCAAACGGTAGGCACCTACAGAATAATAATCAAACGACAGCATAAAATCATTTCTCTTCCCGATAAGCTTTATCATATTGCGGAGCATATCTCCAGTGAATAAAGAAGGAATCATTTTAACCATCTGAATACACATAGGAAATACTTTTCTCCATTGCTTCATATAAAGCTGGTTAATTGCTGTAAACAACTTCAAAAACGTAGAAACAGATTGAATAGGAAACAAAGGAAAATTAACCAATGGATAATTGGCAAGCAATACTCCGTTTTCATCCTTGATCTGCACAGCAAAGCCATAAGCCGGAATATCTTTTTTTGAGTTTTTGATTTTCAGCTGAGCATTAGAGAAACGTATGGTAAGGTCGAACTTTTCCTTATCAAAAAAAGGTTGCAGTGATTCCGGAATATCGGGTTCTATCCAGAATATACCCTTTGCTACTGCATACGTTTTAGCATGAGCATTCCTGGTAGCATAATTGACATCACTGATGGAAGAGGATTGTTCAACAAAATCCGCTATTGTTTTTTTATTGAGTTCCAGAAGTTTTTTTTCCTCCTCATTCAGTTCATCAAACTTCTTATTATATTTTAATGGATTTGGCATTTAGTTTTTAAAATTCAATTATAACGCCAAGTTTTGAAATCTGTGTTAAGCAAGTATTACAATTGTTTGAACTTTGTGGAAAAGATGTTTAAAATAAGGAAATGTAAGATAATATGATTAATGAATATTGATCAATAAGTTATTTAACTTGTTGATTATTAGTGTTTATTTATTTTTAATGAGAATGAATTAAAGACATGCTGTTTGAGAGAAAAAGACTTCAGGTTTTTAAACTTCCGTCATTGTGCTTCCTTTTTCCAACCCCAAAAAGCCTTATCTTTGTAAAAAATTATAATATGGGAGTAGCAGATATGTTATTTAAACGTAAAAAAGAATTAGCAGAAAAGAACCTGAAAGATGGTAAAGAATATATGGAAGAGTATGGTAAAAGAGAAAGCGTTGTGCAGTTACCAAGCGGCTTGCAATATGAAATCATTACAGAAGGTGAAGGTGCAAAACCAGGTCCTAAATCTACTGTAAAGTGCCACTACCACGGAACTACTATTTCCGGTAAAGTATTTGACAGCTCTGTAAAAAGAGGTACACCTGCATCTTTCCCTTTAAACAGAGTGATTTCAGGATGGACGGAAGCTCTTCAGTTGATGCCTGTT
>CBFQYI010000151.1:0-9502 GCA_965720825.1 uncultured Chryseobacterium sp.
TGCTTATTAAATTCCTGTTGATTTTTCGGACTGCTTAGCCAATCGTAGTCCAATAACAGCTTTACTTTATCTTCACTTGATTCTCCGATGGGAAGAGCTTTTAAAGCTTCAATATCATCACGGTTTTTTTTAATGAAGTTTACTATTTCCTGAAGTTCATCTAAAGACAGATCATTAGACAATAGTATCTTTCTAATATTTTCTATCTTCAGTGCTAAGTCTTTATCAGCGTCTTTCAACGCATCCACAAAGCTATTTACCTGTATTTTAGTGTACACATTCCCCAATTGATCAGAACTGTCAACTGTAGCAACATTGCTTATTCCAAGTTTACTTTTCCAGCTGTCAACATGAGTTGAGGTCAGATTGTCGGCATTCAATAAAGCCAGATATTCCGAATGAGCCTTTGGGTCTTTTAAGTGTTCCTGAAATGCTTCGGCACTGGCAAATAATTGAAAGATTTCTTCAAATCCTTCAATACCTTTCATAGGGATTAAGTCATCTTTGTGATAAAAAGATAAAAAGGTGTCTTTAAACTGGGTTTCTGTTGGAAAATCTCCAGTTTCAAACCAACTGAAAATTGTATGTAATGGTGTACTCATTTGATAATTGATAATTAGTTTTAATAAATTGATAATTGGGAAAGGCTTAAAGATGATTTCTATCGCGTGACATTTTAAAGGAACGAAGAAGTCCATATACTTGCAGATGAAGCTATATGATTATCGATTCACTCAGAAAGAATCAATGAAGCGGATTCCACTTTTGCGATCTCAAAATATTACAATGATGCTATAACATCTTTGCCTGAAATCTGAACTGTATGAGCAGTTTGAAGCCGGAACAAGGTAGGCCACACCTGACTTTGGGGATTTATTTCCAATGATAACAGATGGTTTAAAGATTCCCACTATTAGGTGAAAATTGTTTATTTAGAAAAGAACAGATCAGCTTCAGCCTTTCTTCTGCGGATGAGTCCGTTTAATGTTTTTCCGGCGGCCGTAATGTATTTTGTGGTAAACCAATTTCTGATGGCCTGCTCTTCTGCTTTTTTATTAATCAAAGAAAATAGTCCATCTGATCCTCCGGTATTGTAAGTGTGCGAGACAAGAGCATCAAATTGATTCTGGGTAAGATTCAGTTTAATTTTACTGTTGACAATTTTTTCATAAGTTGGTAAAACAGATGAAAATAGCTCTATTCCTTTTTCTTTAGTGATGGCAGGATCTTTCATGGTTACTTTTTTTCCTCCGGGATAGTATGTGTTGCCATATCCTATTGTCGGAATTCCTGCAGAATCCAGATAAGGCTTTGAACTGAAACCTTCAAATGATACAATCAGATTGATTCCCTTTTGTGATGTTTTCATGTCTTAAAATATTTGTAGGTGAAAAAGATGAGTACTAAAGTGATTCCAATAATCGTAATGAAAATCCAGGCTAGAATTTCAAATCCATCTGTTTGAATTTTCCTGGTTTCTTCAGAGACTTTTGAAGCCACTTCTTTGACCGTTTCTTTTGAACTTGTTTTCTGGATTAAATCCTGGATAACATGGCTGGTTTCTTCTTTTTTAACCTCTGATTTTTCATGGTTGGCCTTTGCATAATAGCTGCTGATAGAATATTCTGCATTTCCCACGATGGAAATACGTTGAAGGGTATCACGTCCCACCACATTATGGAAAACAAAGGGATTAGATGCATCCGATTTTCCTTTAATCAGCAGCTCTCCGGATATTTCATTTCTCTCTTCCTTCACTGATACCTCATCTGATAGACTTTGGGTTGATTGTGAACTTTGAAGGATTAAAGAATCAGATTTTATTTCTTCTGTCCTTTTTGTATTTTCTTTATAAGTGGCTGTAATTTTGTGTTTACTCCGGCAGCCCAACATAAGACTGCTCAAGATGAGCAATAACAGAATCTTTGTTTTCATGAGTTTTAGTTTTAAAAATTGAAAAGGCTTATTTTGAATTCTTCAGACCCAGGAAATCCAAATGGTATTCAAGTTCTTACATAAAGATTTTATCTTCTTTTACGTATTCTTTTTTGATGCTATCCAGCAACATGTCTAAACTTACTTTGTAACCAGGTTCTTTTAATGCAATTGTTTTTAAACTTACATCCTGTATGATATTCATAATATTAGAACCGGTTAATTCATATCGTTGGGCAACTTGCTCCAGGTCAATATCTTCAAGTTGTAATTGCTCGGGTAAATTTTGCTGCCAGATACGCAGACGCTCTTCATGCTTTGGATTATTAAATTGTATGCAGCTATGAAAGCGTCGCGTAAAGGCTTTATCCATATTATTTTTAAAGTTGGATGCCAGAATAATAAGCCCTGAAAATGTTTCTATGCGTTGCAGCAAATAAGAAACTTCCTGATTGGCATATTTGTCATGGGCATCTTTTACAGAAGTTCGTTTTCCGAAAATAGCATCTGCTTCATCAAAAAATAAAATCCAGTTTTTATTTTCTGCTTTGTTGAACAGTTTAGCTAATTGTTTTTCTGTTTCTCCGATGTACTTTGAAACCAGCATAGAAAGATCTACTCTGAAAACAGGACGTTGGGTATATTTCCCTAAAAGGCTGGCCGCAAGAGTTTTTCCTGTTCCCGGATCTCCATGAAACAACACTCTGAATCCTGGTTTAAGCTTTGTCTGCATATTCCAATCTTCCATAAGAATCCGGCTGCTATTGTACCATGCTTCAATACTTTTAAGCTCCTGTAACGTGGTTTGAGGAAGTATCAAATCTGTCCATGACCGACGCGTAAGTATTTGTTCTGCCGGAAAATCATTACTCATTTTCGGCAATAATTCTACGCCAAACATGATTTTATTAAAAGCTTCTTCATGAACATTGATCTGGCTGTTCATTGATGCATGTTCATGGGCTGAACCTGAAAAAACAATGAGTTCTTCCTGACTCAAAACCGAATCCGGGCCGAAATAATCCAGTGATTTTAATCGTTCTGAAATACTATCCCCTCCCAAAACGTATTGAGCGGCCTGAATTGTAGGATAAAAGAGCCTGCCGCTATCGTTGGTTGAACAGAAGTCAAACAACGCACTCCCCGGAAGTTCCAGATAAATGCGTTTCAGCAGTGATGGATCCAATCGTGGCAATAAAGCCATTAATAGAATCACAACTTCCTGATGGGCAAGCTCTTTCCCTGAAATATAATCTCCTAATTGAAAATTTTCATGGTTACTGGTATTAAATTCAGGAGCTCCTACATTAAAATCCTCTGAAGGATTATTGATACGCCATGTAATAACCTTTTCTAAATGAGTAAATAATTTTTGTAATTGTTCTGACTCCATGGGTGTTTATCTTTTTTAAGATCCTGTGTTCTGTATCCTTCTCATTTTTAGGATGCATTCACTTATCTTGTCGTTGATTTCAAAAAACCTCAACCGGAAAGTTGCTCACATTCGAGTATCTCTCCACAGCTGACACAGCAGCTGTTTTTGGAAAGTAGCTCCTTCATTGGAGTCCTTCTTTTTAAAGAATCAATCTGCGTTTGAAAGAGAATAGTAGATCCGAAGACCAGCCATTCAGTTTCCAGGAAGAGATTCTAATGTTTATACATCAGAAAATTCCGGGATCTCAAAAGCTAAAAGGTGTCCTGCCAATGAGAATCTCTCCGATTGAGGTATGTGGTATGTTTTATATGTTTTTTTAATATCCTGCAGCATCCCGGGGATGATTACAAGGTATTTCGTAGTTGATTTCAAGAAATCTCAACCGGAAAGTTGCTCACATTTGAGTATCTCTCCACAGCTCACACAGCATCTGCTTCTGGAAAGTAGCTCCTTCATTGGAGTCCTTCTTTTTAAAGAATTAATCTGCGTCTGAAAGAGAACAAGAGATCCGAAGACCAGCCATTCTGCTTCCAGGAGGAGATTCTAATGTTTACACATCAGAAAATTCCGGGATTTCAGGCGCTAAAAGGTGTCCTGCCAATGAGAATCTCTCCGATTGAGGTATGTAGGTGATTAATCAATAATGTAATTAACCAAATCGTTAAAATCCCGTCCCAAAATAATTTTTATATTAACGGGATACGATGTATATTTTTTGCCATTTATCTCAATTTCCAAAAGCATCTGAATAAGAGAAAATGGTTTTCTATGATGAACCGTATGTCTGAATGAACCAGGTCTGGTAAGTGTTCCTGATGGATAAAACTCATTGAACTGTGAGCCAGGTCTGAAATAATTAATGGGATTGATATCTAGAATCATTTCTTTAGATGTAACAGGGTATTCTGACATTCTGCCCACGGATCTTGCATCTAACACTTGTTCCCTGTAAAAACCTGCATCTTTGAATCCATTCCTGACCTTTTTTTTCTGTTTGTAACGTTTTATAATAATCTTAGGCTTGTACTTATCAATATCTAATTCGTTTGATAATTTTACCTTTAAATATTTATAACTTACACTTCTGCTGAAAGCATGCACATAATTCTCTATTTTCTGTGGTTCACTTCCGGATTCAGCTTCCAGATTGATGTGTCCTCTCCCCGATTTTTCAACGTTTCCGGCCCGATAGAAATGATAGTATTTTGCGGTCCATTCTGCTGATGCCTTTACATCCAGGCCGAAATTAAGTTCATTTAAATGGAGGTAATTATCTATGAATCTGCCAAACTGGCTTTCTGTAGGATATTTACCCGTTTCAAAGTAGGTTTTCAGCTCCTCTCTTGGGGTTAATATATTGTTTTCTTCCATGGTATTTTAGTTTTCTTTATTGGCTTATGTTCTTACTATAACCGCTTTCCGGAGCTGATTACCCATTGTGATGTAAAGTTCAAAATTGATTCTTTTTTTGTTCTTATAAAAGTTTTTTGCCCTCTCTATCCTGTAGTTGCAGCAACTTCCATTTCACTCATAAACAATTCATTACACCTAAAATCTACGGTTCATACCCCTTCATTTTCTGCAATACATTTCCTCCTTCTGTTTTCACAGAATTTATTATTTACTTTCAAAAAAAATAGAGTTGACAATCCTTCATCCAGCTTTCCGGATGAAATTCCCATGGAAAAGCTTCCGTTAAAGAGTATCTTATCCGATTGAGGTTGTATTTTTAGTAATGAGATTGTAATGGATTACTTCTCTGCCGCTTTGTGATCTCAAGATCTTTTCCAGGGATAGGATACGGCTTGTGGTGCTACATAATAGAAATTACTCTGTTGTTGTGTACAGTTCAAAATTAATCCCTTTTTTGTTCTTATGAAAGTTTTTTGCCCCTGCTTGTCTGTAGCTGCAGTAACTTTGTTTTAAAACCATTCATTATTATTTAAAAGCATAGTTACACTCAATCCTAACATTTCTGACTTTATCGACCTGGCCACCCCACCAATTTTCCTGACTTTGCCCGGCATACAAATATCCTGAGGCTACAAGAGTGTTAGTATCCGCATCATACAAATCGCACTGTACGTTCTGAGTGATTGCTTGAAGATCGGCATTATAAGCAATGTACAAAAAGTCCCATGCATCATAATGATCGGTAATAGTATCTTTATCTCCATGTTCATTGCCCCAATATTGTGAGTATGCTCTATATTGGATAGGCACTTCAGTTCTGTTTATAAACTTAATACTTGTATTTACAATATTGATTCTTGCATTATTATCCATTTTAGTAATTTCAATGGGTAGTCTGCCATTCTTCAATTCTCCAAAATCAAAACCATCAGGAATAGTATTCAGATTGTTTCCGAATAACCTACGAACATAATAGCTTTCACTTAACTGATACCCAAAACTATAGTATTCGGTTTCTCCTAAATTCCCTTCTGATATTTTTTTTATTTTAACCGTATAAGGTGCGCTTCCAAATAAGTATTGTCTCACTACACCTACTTTTGTAGAATCTCTTAGGGTGATCAGCTGATCTTCTTCATCCGGTGAAGTTACAGCAACCTGGATTTCTAAATCTCCAACACTATTTGCAAAATAGTAAATAAACGCACTATCAATAGTTGCCAGATTATTAGCAAAGATTAGCATTTCTTTTTTATTTAGGACATCTTCTTTATGTCTTAAAGAATCAATCAATTCCGAAAACTGACCTTGCGTTGGATGTTTCCCGGTTTCAAAATAGGTTTTTAATTCTTCTCTTGGGGTTAATTTATTTTCTTCCATTATATTTTATTATTCTTTACAATTGAATTGCCTTTTGCTCAATGATTATTTTTGTTATGTTTTTAAAATCTGGGATTCATTCTTTTTAATTCCTGTAAAAATTTTAAAGTTTCTTTATTCTGCAGTATTGCTTGGTTGTAATAATCGGATGATGGATTACTTAATTTCAAAGCCGAAGTTCATCTTTTTTCTCTTTCCGGGAAAGTTTTTTGAGCTCTTTGTTCTGTAGTTGCAGTAAGTGTTATTTTTTTTAAAGACCCAAAGCGTTGAACATTTCGGATGCAATAGCCTCCATTCCCAAATCACAGGAATAAATTAAAACTCACCTTTTTAGTTTTCACTATTTTACATTTTCAGAATAGCTGCATTCAATTCTTACATTTCTGACTCCATTAACCTGGCCGCCATACAAAGAAATTTGCTTTTGTCCCGCTGGTAAATAACCGGTCGTCAAAAGAGTATCATTTTCTGTATTATAGACTTCACATTTAATGGCTTTACTGATTTTTGTAAGGTCTGCTCTATAATAGAAGCTCAAATAATCTTCCAGGTCATAATGATCCGTAACTGTATCTTCGGCTCTATATCGATCACTCCATCCGGCGCCTTCTGTTCTATACTGGATAGGCACTTCAGTTTTATTAATGAACTTAATACTGGTGTTTAAAATGTTTATTTTTCTTCCATAATCTCCTTTTGAGATTTGTATAGCTAAACTGATCCCTTCCAACGCTCCAAAGTCAAATCCAACAGGCATTGTCTTCAGATTATTTCCGAATAATCTATAAATGATATGGGATTGATTTGATTGATAAGCCAGATTATAATATTCCGTCTCTTTCAAATCACCTTCAAAGATTTCTTTTACTTTTATCGTATAAGGTGCACTCCCTATAAAATAACGTTTATCTAAAAAGTTTTTGAAATCGGTAGATGAAATCACCTGATCAGGTTCATCATTTGTGCTTACTACTATTGAAAATTTTAGATTTCCAACATTATTTGCCAAAAAATTGACGAATAAGTTGTCTATAGCTTCTAAACTATTGGCAAAAATGGCCAGTTCTCTTTTGGTAAGAACATCATCTCTAAGCCTTATGGCATCTATCAGGTCTGCAAACTGGCTTTGTGTCGGATATTTTCCTGTTTCAAAATAGTTTTTTAACTGGTCTCTGGTTGTTGGTGTATTTTCCTCCATAATACTTCTTTATAATTTATGCTTCCGGGCATCATTACACTTTGGTTTCAATGATAATGTATGTTATGTTTTAAAGTTCTGAACTCATCCTTTTTTTATCCCTGGAAAAGGGTTTTAGTCTCGTTATGCTGTAGTTGCAGCACCGTTTAGTTATAAGAAGAAGATGATGACTTCTTACGTTTCATTGCCCAAAATTCATACTTTTTTTGTTCCTGTGAAAGTTTTTTGCCCCCGCTATTCTGTAGTTGCAGTACCCTCTACTTTCCAGCAATAAAAAAGGCCCGGATCTTATAATCCGAGCCTTTTTAGCTTATATGTTTAATGTTAATTTCTTTTCGAAGAGTGATGATTAATCCAGCTTAAAGAAGAAATATACTACCGCCGTCCACTCTTTTTTAACTCCTCTCGCATAACCAATCGTGCTATGGCTGCTGTTTTCAACCGTTCCATCATCTTTGATGTAACCAATAGTGGAACGACTGCTGTTTTCTACAGTCCCGTCTTTTTTTACATAACCTACCGTAGAACGGCTTTTGTTTTCGATAGTTCCGTCACTTTTGATGTACCCAATAGTACTGCGGCTTTTATTTTCGATAGTTCCATCATTTTTAATATATCCCACGGTGGAATGACTGCTGTTTTCTATGGTCCCATCACTTTTTATATAACCTGTGGTATTGTGGCTTCCGGATTCTATAGTCTGGGCGCTTACAGAAAGACCGAAGAGAAGGGAACAAAAGAATAGTGTTTTTTTCATGGTTTGAAGATTTTAATGGTTATTAATTCCTTATTATTAATTGGGATTACATATAATCCAAGCTTTTATATTTTTTTACAAGATACCAAGTTTTCCAATTCACTTAGATAAAAATATAATGAAATTGAATTTCCCTGAAAAATTATAAAAAGCTACAATAAAAATAAGCTTTTACATTCCACATATAATTACAACTCCCATCATAAAGCATTGATTTTTATCACAGTATAAACTTTGCTAAATTAAAAAGACTCCGCAAAACTAGGATATATATGCGAAGTCTTTGATATTAATACTTTTATTTACTAGGTATATTGTCCATTTCAAATACCTTTTTTATCAAGATTTTCTTATTTTAAATCATCATAACTTAAAGAATAAGAAACAAATTTATCTCCATATTCATAAAGAATAAAAAATGTAACTATGTTATTTTGAAAAAAAACCATACATGGCATATTTAAATATAAATAATTGTTTTCTCCTTCTGGATGTATAAACTCATTATTTTCATATTTAAAATTCCCATACATATCTGAAGAGTATTCTAACTTAGAAGGTAACATTTTGTTTTGTTGCAACTTAATAAAAGTATCTTGAGAAATTACACTATATTTACATCTAGATAATTCTGCATAAGGAAACTCTTCTTCTGCAAAAAACATAAGTTCATCGTCTATAAGTTCTACGATCAATGCATTAACTGTTTCTAAAGAATGATCTCCCGACAAATATTTATTAACTAATTCTTGTATTTCATCGTAATAAGATCCTGATCTAGGATTATGTAAATCTACTTGTATTATACCTATTGCCATATTATTATTTTTATTGTTAAAATTGTTAAGTTCAATATACTATATTCTTATAAAACATCTTTGAGTTTGCCTTTAAATTCACCATTCCCTATAGCAATTACAATGTCTCTAGTAGTAGTGTGATCAGATGGCTTTATTTGATATACTGTCATTACTTTATCAGTAGCATTAAAAACGATTACAGGATCTTTAGCTCTATAATCGGTGTGTGTAGGTACATCTTCTCCTAATACGTAAGTAGTTTGCGCATAATGTACTTGTACTCTATTAGCTTGTGCTTCTGTAATTTTAGCTGCCCTTCTCATTTTTCCTTTACTTGCTTCTATCTTTTTATGTGCCTCATCTTTATCAAATCCTAAAGTTTCTTGCATGGTTACAAATTTAAAATAAACATTAGGATAAGTAGATAATAATTCCCCTGTAGCTTTTCTTATTAATGAGCCTAAAGCACTACCGGAAAATACTGGTTCTACAATAGTAAATATAACAGATTGATTTTATCTTCCTTGCATCGCTTCTTTTACATACTTTACTATATCTTCAGGTTGCTGAGTATTATGAGTTTT
>CBFQYI010000152.1:0-9487 GCA_965720825.1 uncultured Chryseobacterium sp.
GGAACGTATATTGGGTTTTTGACCAATAAAGAGCAGGCAAAATATATCGGCTGGCAGGGTGCTTTTTACAACCTGGCGAAGATTATAAGCAGCGGCGCACTCGTTTATTTTGCTGGTATTTTAGAAAAGACAAAAGGCGTTACCCATGCCTGGATGATCATTATGGTAATCTATGCATTACTGTTTTTTGTATTGGCTATTTACCACTATTTTATTCTGCCGAAAGAAAATAAAGAAGAAAACAAAGAAGATAAAACAGCCGGAAATGTTCGTAAAGAACTCCTGGAAGTAATTACCTCTTTCTTTACCAAAAAGAAAATTTTATGGTGTATACTCTTCATTATTCTGTACCGTTTTGCAGAAGGATTTGCCATCAAAATTGCCCCTTTATTTTTTAAAGCTCCAAGAACAACAGGAGGATTAGGATTATCCACTTCTGATATCGGACTGATTTATGGAACGTATGGTTCTGCAGCATTTATCTTAGGATCTGTACTGGCAGGATATTTTATCTCAGCCCGCGGACTGAAAAGATCTTTGATATGGCTATGTTGCGCATTCAATATCCCATTTGTGGTATATGCATTATTAGCGCACTATCAGCCGGCAGACCTTTTACCGGTAGGAATTGCTGTAGTAGTAGAATATTTCGGATATGGATTTGGTTTTGTAGGGTTAATGCTCTACATGATGCAGCAGATTGCACCTGGAAAACACAAAACAGCCCATTACGCATTTGCAACAGGAATCATGAATCTTGGCGTAATGATTCCCGGAATGTTCAGCGGAATGATCAGTGACTGGATCGGGTACAAACTGTTCTTTATCTGGGTGTTGATCGCTACCATTCCTGCATTTTTGGTCACTTTATTCGTTCCTTTTCCTCATCCGGAAAATCAGAAAGAACAACAAATCAATTCATAATTAAAAATAAAAAGTAAAAAATACTTTATGACAGCTCAATCAGTAATGATCCCTTGGCAGGATCGCCCGGAAGATTGCAATGATATTATGTGGAGGTTTTCCGAAAACCCGATCATTAACAGATACGCGATACCAACATCCAACAGTATATTCAACAGTGCCGTGATTCCTTTTGAGGACGGATTTGCCGGAGTATTCCGTTGTGACAACAAGGCAGTACAGATGAATATTTTTGCTGGTTTCAGTAAAGACGGAATCAATTGGGACATCAATCATGACCCTATTGAAATGCAGGCAGGAAATACGGATATGATTGAATCCGATTACAAATATGATCCCCGCGTAACCTTTATTGAAGACCGATACTGGATCACATGGTGCAACGGATACAATGGTCCTACCATCGGAATTGGGTATACTTTTGATTTTAAAGAATTTTTTCAGTGTGAAAACGCCTTTCTTCCATTCAATAGAAACGGAGTTTTGTTCCCTGAAAAAATCAATGGTAAATATGCCATGCTGAGCCGTCCGAGCGATAACGGACATACGCCTTTCGGTGACATTTATATCAGCTACAGCCCTGATATGAAATACTGGGGAGAGCATCGTTGCGTGATGAAAGTAACGCCTTTCGAAGACAGTGCATGGCAGTGCACAAAAATCGGAGGTGGGCCGGTTCCTATCAAAACAGAAGAAGGATGGTTGCTTTTCTATCATGGAGTGATCAATACCTGCAGAGGATTCAGATATTCAATGGGAGCAGCTTTGCTTGATCTTGAAGATCCTACAAAGGTATTATACAGAACGAAACCTTATCTGTTGGCACCAGCAGAATTGTATGAACTGACAGGAGATGTACCGAATGTGGTTTTCCCTTGTGCAGCATTGACTGAAGGAGACAAAGTCACAGTATATTACGGTGCTGCTGATACCGTAGTTGCGATTGCCTTTGGATATATTTCAGAAATCATTGATTTTATGAAAAAGAATTCAATTTAATACAGTAATATAAAGTTTAGGAAAATAGGTTAATCATCTTAATTTTCCCTTTTTCTGGGAATTTTATAATGGTTTTCCTATTTTTAAACCAACTTTTAAACAAAAAAATCTCCGATACCTCTCTTATCATGAAAAAAGAACTGTTAATCTGCTTTTTTATCACCCTGATTTCTGTAGCCAATGCCCAACAAAATAAAAACGATGTTTTATCCTGGGTAGATCCTTTCATAGGCACAGGAGGACATGGGCATACTTTTCCTGGGGCAACCACGCCATTTGGGATGATACAGCTGAGTCCGGATCAGAATACGAAAAGTGGCGACTGGGACTGGTGTTCCGGATACCACTACAGCAGTAAAACAATTATGGGTTTCAGCCATAACCATTTGAGTGGAACAGGATGGGCTGACCTTGGAGATATTCTGGTAATGCCGACGGTAGGACAGGTAAAAATGGTTCCTGGATCTGAAGAAAATCCTGAAACAGGTTACCGTTCAAAATTTACGCATGATAAAGAAATTGCGTCTCCGGGATATTATTCCGTAATGCTGGACAGCTACGGAATTAAAGCAGAGCTTACTGCTTCTCCAAGAGTCGGGTTTCATAAATATACTTTCCCGAAAAGTAGTGAAGCCAATATCATTATTGATCCTACTAATAAGATCTTCGGAAATATCTACCATACTTTAGTAAGTGTGGAAGGCAATAATAAAATCAAAGGGTACTGCTACAGCAATGGCTGGGGAGGTAAACGATTTGCTTACTTCGTGATGGAGTTTTCCAAACCGTTTAAGTCTTACGGCGTGTATGCTGACGGAAAAATCAAAAATGATGAAAAAATTGCCCTTGCCAAAGATGCTAAAGCTTTTGTAAGATTCTCAACAGAAGATCAGGAAAGCATTGAGGTAAAAGTATCATTATCTCCGGTGAGCACAGAAAACGCACAGGAAAACTTTGATACAGAAGCAACAAATGTTGACTTTGCCAAAGCAAAAGAAACAGCGCAAAAGACCTGGAGAGATCTGATCGGCAGATTCCAGGTGACAGGAGGAACGGATAGCCAGAGAAAGATTTTCTATACTGGCGTTTACCATACATTCATTGCACCAAATCTATACATGGATGTCAATGGAGACTATGTTGCCGCTCAGGAAAACATGAATACCAAATGGTTTACCAATTACAGTACTTATTCTTACTGGGACGGATTCAGAGCAACACACCCGCTGTTGACCATTATGGATCAGAAACATACAAAAGAATTTGCCAACTCTCTCATCAGCAGATACACAGATCGTAAAGATCACATGCCAATCTGGGAACTTTGCGGATATGATAACTTCTGTATGCTGGGCTATCACAGTGCTTCGGTAATCTGGGATGCCATCTCAAAAGGAGTTCCTGGTATTGATGCTGAAAAAGCATTTGCTGCCATGAAAGATGCTTCTTTAACAGATAAAATGAGCAGTAGTGATGGGGGCGGAGGTCTTAATGATTATATCAAATTAGGCTACACTCCATCAGAAAACGGAGCTTCAGTTTCTGCCACATTGGAATATTCATATGATGACTGGTGTATTCAGCAACTTGCTGAAAAATTAGGTAAAAAAGAAGAATCGGAAGTGTATAAAAAACGTTCTATGAACTTTCTGAATACCTTCAATAAAGAAAATAATCACTTCTGGCCAAGACAGAAAGACGGGAAATTCTTAGCAGATTTTACCCTTAACGATTGGAAAAAGCTGCAGCCACACTGGGTTTCCGGAAACATTTGGGCCTATGATTTCTTTGTTCCTCATCAGATTGACGAAATGATGAATCTGTACGGAGGGAAAAAAGGATTTGAAGAAAAATTGGATAAAACCTTTACAGAAGCGCTTCATATGGAAGGAGAGCAGCATGTAGATATCTCAGGATTCATCGGATCTTTAGGATTCGGGGATGAGCCTGGTCATCATGTTCCCTACCTGTACAATTATGCAGGAAGTCCTTATAAGACTCAGAAAATGGTAAAATATATCCGCGACAATATGTATGCTGCTAAACCTGATGGAATCGTTAACAACGAAGACTGCGGTCAAATGTCAGCGTGGTATATCTTCTCATCATTAGGATTCTATCCTGTAACACCTGGGAAACCTGTTTATGCCATCGGAGCACCACAATTCCCGAAAGCTTCTTTAAAACTGGAGAATGGAAAAACATTCACAGTAATTGCGGACAAAATATCTGACAAGAATATCTATGTACAGAAAATGTTCCTGAACGGAAAAGAATACAAAAGCTGGGAGCTGAATCATAGCGATATCATGAACGGTGGTGAATTGAGATTCGTAATGGGGAGCAAACCTGTAAAATAAGACTAATAAAAATAAACGAAACAAAGTATCAATGGAAAGGAGAAATTTTATTAAAACAAGTGCACTGGCAGGAGCCGGATTGCTGTTTACTCAAAATGTTTTTGCTAAAAATTTAGTACTGGACGATTTTCCTGTTGTCCGTGTTCCTAAAGATAAAAGGCATTTTACCAGCGAATCCGTAGAAAGTGCTATTGCAGCGTTTAAAAAGAAAGTAAAAAACAAAGAGCTGAGTTGGCTGTTTGAAAACTGCTTCCCGAATACATTAGATACTACTGTTTACTATACGGAAACCGGCGGAACACCGGATACCTATGTGATCACTGGGGATATTGATGCCATGTGGCTTCGTGACAGTTCCGCACAGGTTTTCCCTTATCTGCAGTTCTCTAAAAAAGACGAAAAACTGCATAAGCTGATCTCAGGAGTAATCCATAAACAGACTACTTTCATTCTTAAAGATCCTTATGCAAATGCTTTCTATAACGACGATCAGAAGATCAGTAAATGGAAAGAATATGATCATACCGATATGAAGCCGGGAACCCATGAAAGAAAATGGGAAATTGACTCGCTTTGTTACCCAATTCGTCTTGCATATCATTTCTGGAAAACAACCGGAGATACAAAACCTTTTGATGCCAACTGGCTGAAAGGAATTAAACTTACCCTGCAGACCTTTACAGAACAGCAGAGAAAACATGATCTTGGACCTTATAAATTCGAGCGTACCACAGCTTGGGCTACAGACGGAGTTCCTATGGGAGGATATGGTTATCCAACGAAACCAGTAGGATTGATTAGCTCTATGTTCCGTCCAAGTGATGATGCTACCATCTATGGATTCCTGATCCCTTCCAACTTATTTGCGGTGGTAAGCTTACGTCAGGCAGCTGAAATGGTTACTCAGATTAAAAATGAAAAAACATTGGCTCAACAACTGAACAGCCTTGCTGATGAGGTAGAGGCAGCCATCAAAAAATACGGAATTTACAATCATCCTGAATTCGGAAAAATATATGCTTTTGAAGTAAATGGCTTCGGAAGTTACAACCTGATGGATGATGCGAACTGTCCAAGCTTGCTGGGACTGCCTTATCTGGATGCGGTGAAAGCTGATGACCCTGTGTATTTGAATACAAGAAAATTTGTGTGGTCAGAAAACAACCCGTTCTTCTTTAAAGGTAAGCTGGCAGAAGGAATAGGAGGTCCGCATATCGGACTTGACATGATCTGGCCAATGAGTATCATAATGAAGGCACTCACTACCAAAGATAAAAGTGAGATCAGATGGTGTATAGATACCTTGCAGAAAACGCACGGAGGAACAGGCTTTATGCATGAATCCTTCCATAAAGACGACTCTAAAAAGTTCACCAGAGAATGGTTTGCATGGGCCAATACTTTATTTGGAGAATTGTTATGGAAAACCTTTAATGAAAACCCTGAGCTACTGACATAGCCCACCCTTTTATATCACTTATTCATCTGAGATTCCTTTCCGAAAAAAAAGGTATCAGGGGAATGCTGTATAAAATTTACACACCAAAAACACCTTAAGAAAATTATACAATGAAAAAAAAATCCATCTTTACCGCACTGATTGCCATGATGCTTCAGTCTGGTTCTCTGATTAACGCACAACAGCTTAATCCTACAGGAATTTGCTATGTGGAAGTGAATAACAACAACCTCCTGAACGCAGGAGCGTACAAACTGCAGACATCGAACAGCTACCTGTTTAATGTGGTGAATATTTTTGCGGCCAATATTAATTATGATACCAGCCGTGGTAGAGCATATCTGTATTCCAATAATAACGTAACCAAGGTTCTTACTAATGCAGATACTTACATAAAGCCACTTCAGCAAAAGGGAATGAAAGTAGTACTGACTATTTTAGGAAACCACCAGGGCGCCGGGATCTGTAATTTTCCTACCCGTGAAGCCGCAAAAGACTTTGCTCTGCAGCTTGCCAATACAGTGAATACCTACGGTCTTGATGGAATTGATTTTGATGATGAATATTCTGAATACGGAAATAACGGAACAGGACAGCCTAATGACAGCTCTTTTGTAATGCTTGTTCAGGAGCTTAGAGCGTTATTGCCGAATAAGATTATTTCATTCTATTACTACGGCCCTGCCGCTTCAAGACTTTCCTGGAATGGCGCCAGAGTAGGAGATAATGTCAACTATAGCTGGAATGCGATGTACGGAACATTCTCTGCTCCGAATGTACCACCTCTTACCAAAGCACAAATCTCTCCTGCAGCCGTTTGGATGGGAAATACTTCCAATTCTACCACCACGAGTCTGGCAACCCAAACGAAAAATGGCGGCTATGGCGTATTTATGTGGTATGATTTACATGGAACGAATGAAACCTCACAGCTTTCAGCAGGAACTCAGACATTATACGGAGAACCAACTGTTTTAAGCGGTACTTTACAATCCTGGACACAGGGAACCAATTGTGACGCCCCTATCGGATTGTACACTAGTAACCTTACAGGAACCAGTGCAAAACTAAACTGGTCAGCTGTAGGAACCAATACTTATGATATTGATTATAAGCCTGCTTCTTCAACAACCTGGACGAATGCAGTTTCTGCAACAAGTTCTACTTCTGTAACCATTTCCGGATTAACAGCCAACACCGAATATGACTGGAGAATCAGAACCAACTGCAGTGTGAAAAGCGCCTATATGTTTGCTCCAAGATTTACAAGCACCTCAGGAACAACTCCTACAGGTTCTTATGCTTTATCTCTGGATGGAAGTACTGAATCAGGAGCTGCTGGGAGTATGAATCTAAGTGGTTCAGCTTTATCTTTTGAAGGATGGATCAAGCCTTCATCATTCAAATCTGCGTCACCATATATTTCCTCTATCATGGGAACAGAAGTAAGCGACAGCAATTCCGCATTCTTAAGATTAGGAGATGCTGGTCTGGCGAATAATAAACTCCAATTTGTGGTAAGTGTTAATAATGTACAGCAAAAATTGGCGTCTGCAACAGCCTTGAATGCCAATACCTGGTATCACGTAGCAGCTACTTACGATGGATCCAATATGAAAATTTACATCAATGGTACTCTGGATGCCACCAAAGCACAAACCGGAAGTCTGAATTCCACAGGGGCATTCAATGTAGGATATTTATATAATACTTCTAGAAATTTCAACGGTAAAATAGATGAGGTAAGAGTTTGGAAGCGCGCATTGAGCCAAACGGAAATCAGTCAGAATATGTGTAATGTATCCGTTCCGGCCACTTCATTGGCTGCCTACTGGAAGTTTAATGAAGGAAGTGGTTCCACAGTTCAGGATACTTCCGGAAACGGAGTGACTCTAACGTTGACAGGTGTTGATTCTTCTAATTGGGGAACAGATGTACCATGTACAACAGGAAGTTCAGCATTAGCAAGAACTGCAGGGCAAAAGGCGATAAATACTGGAGAGATAAGCATTAAAAATCAAATAAAATTATATCCTAATCCGGTAAGCAAATCTTCATCATTGACAGTTTCTGTTCCGGATGAATATAGCAAAGGAAAATTGACAATTTATGATTTTAACGGAAGAATTGTAGACACAAAATCATTGAACTCAGGAGACAATCAATACGAATTGAGCAGAATTCCTGCAGGAAACTACATCGTTCAGTTTGAATCTCATGATGGAAGCTTAAAACAATCTGAAAAACTAATTGTAAAATAACAAACCCAGTCATTGGGCTTCGGCCCAATGATTTTTTCTACTACAAAATTGATATACTATGAGAAAAAAATCCTTTTTTATTCCTTTAATGGCCCTGATGCTTCAGTCAGCTCCAGCACTTAAAGCACAGCAGCTTGATCCTTTGGGAGTCTGTTATGTGGAAGTGAACAATAATAATATGCTGAATGCAGGTTCCTATACTTTGCAGAATACCAACAGACAGCTTTTTGATGTAGCCATTATTTTTGCAGCGAACATCAACTATGATGTTTCTAAAAGCCGCGCTTATATCTCGAACAATAACAATGTTACCAAAGTTCTGAATGATGTTAATACCTATGTAAAACCCTTGCAGCAAAAAGGAATTAAAGTATTACTCGATCTTTTAGGAAATCATCAGGGAGCCGGAATTTCTAATTTTCCAAATCGTGAAGCAGCTAAAGATTTCGCTCTGCAGGTTGCCCATACCGTTTACACCTACGGTCTGGATGGAGTAGACCTTGATGACGAATACGCAGGATATGGAAATAACGGAACAGGACAGCCTAATAACAGTTCTTTTGTCATGCTTTTGCAGGAACTGAAAGCAGCAATGCCAGATAAACTGATTACATTCTACTACTATGGTCCGGCTACAACCAGACAAACGTATAATGGAGATTTAGCAGGAAATTATATCAATTATACATGGAATGCCATGTACAGTACGTACAATGCGCCTGTTGTTCCTCCTCTTGATAAATCCAAAATCTCTGCAGCGGCGACCTGGGTACAAAACTCGAATCCAAGCTCTACATCTGCCACTACACTGGCAAGTTTAGCGACCAGCACAAAGAATGACCAATATGGTGTATTTATGTGGTATGATCTGCCGGGAACGAATGTTGCCAGCTATCTGAGTACAGGCTCCAATATTCTTTATAATGAAAATACACTCTTAAGCGGTCAATTGTATTCATGGTCGCAGGGACAGGCTTGTGATCCGCCATTGGGACTTGATATTTCCAATGTGACAGGAACTTCAGCTCAGCTGAACTGGACTTCCAATGCTTCCCAGTCTTATAATATTGATTACAAACCAGCTAATTCAACGGTATGGACGAACGTTGCCAACAATTATTCAGGAAATAATATTGTCATCAACAACCTTACCCTGAATACCAATTACGATTGGAGAATCCAGTCTAACTGTTCACCGACATTAACAAGTACTTATATTTTTGCACCAAGGTTTAACTCCGGAAGTGGCTGCACTACGCCATCAGGATTAACTTCCGGAAGTTTCCTTGGTAATACGGCCCAGCTATCATGGGATGCCGGAAATGCCACTTCATATACACTACAGTATAAAACTGCTGCTGCTACAACCTGGTCTGAAATTCCAAATATTACAACCAATTCCTATTCATTACAAAACCTGACCGCTAATACAAACTATGTATGGAAAGTACAGGCTTCATGTGCAGGAGGAACTACAAGTATCT
>CBFQYI010000153.1:0-9441 GCA_965720825.1 uncultured Chryseobacterium sp.
AAAGCCATTTTACAGTATCTTCAGGAAAATGGTTACCAGCTTATGGCATACAAAGGAGCCTCAGGTGATAATCAGCTTATGGCAGGAGTGCCTGCTTGGTTTGAAATCAACTTTATGGATGTTTTTGGTACAATAAAAATTGATTGTGAACCCCAATATAAAGTATATGTTAACAATAAAACAATTAATGAACCGAATTCAACCATTCAGATGCAGTTTTTATCAGAGGAAATTCCCTTGGGTACAGCTGTAACTTTCCATCCGGATGGTTCATTTTCAATTACCGGACCCGCTCCTGCAGGGATGATTGTGGTAAAAAATGACAAACGCCTGGGGACACCTATTATAACCATTGGGCTTGCAGCAAAAGTGAATGGAGAATTTCAGCCATTCTGTGCATTTAGTGGCATTCCACAGAGACAGGTGGCTATGGTACCTAATGAAAGAATAGTTTTATTTGCCGCTCAGACCAATATGAATTCAGGATTTGTTACCACTCTTACAACGGCACCGGGATGTAAACTCATATTCAGTGATAAGAATGTAAAATATGATTTAGAGATGATTCCGGGAACTTATGGTATTACAAATGCCCCTGGAACAACTCCTGTAGATCCAATATCTTCAGGTTCGCCAATATCACAGCTTATCAATTTCTATTAAATAAATATTATTTTCGAAGCAGACTTTCGTAAATGAAAAAGCTGTCCGTTTTGGGCAGTTTTTTTATTTCTGGGCTATTCATTTCTTTTTCCGTATTTTTGCACCCGAAAATTCATTATTCATTACTAATTATTAATTAAGATGCTTTCGGTTCAAAGTTTAGGATTACACCATTCAGGAAATTATTTATTTCAAAATGTCAATTTCACCATTAAAAAGGATGATAAAGTAGGTCTCGTTGGTAAAAACGGAGCGGGAAAATCCACTTTATTGAAAATGCTTTCCGGAGAAATTAATTTCTACGAAGGAGAAGTAGTGACTGAAGGAAGTGTTACCATTGGTTTCCTGAAGCAGGATCTTGATTTTGTAAAAGGAAGAACGGTGTGGGCAGAAACCATGCAGGCTTTCGAACAGATCAATGCCTGGAAAAATGAGCTTGAAGAGGTGAATCACCAAATGACGGTCAGAACAGATTATGAAAGTGATTCCTATACAGATCTGATTAATAAAATGACCGAACTGAATGACCTTTTGATGAACCATGATGCCTACAACCTTGAAGGTGACATGGAAAAAGTTCTGTTTGGTTTAGGATTTAAAGCAGATGATTTCCAAAAAATCACTGATGAATTTTCCGGAGGATGGAGAATGAGAATCGAATTGGCAAAATTACTTCTTCAGAAGAACGACATTATGCTTCTCGATGAGCCTACCAACCACCTGGATATGGAATCCATCATCTGGCTGGAGAACTTCCTGAAAGACTATCCCGGAGCTATTGTGCTGGTAAGTCACGATAAACAGTTTATGACAGCGGTGTGTAACCGTACCTTCGATATCAACAATAGAAAAGTTGATGATTATAAAGCTAATTACTCGAAATATCTTGTAATGAGAGAAGATCGCCGTGAAAAACTTATTCAGGCTAAAAAGAATCAGGATGCGGAGATCAAGCAGATGGAAGACAATATTAATAAGTTCCGTGCAAGTGCTACCAAAGCATCTTTCGCGCAGTCCCTTATTAAAAAATTAGATAAAATAGAACGTATCGAAGTTGATAATGAAGACGTTTCAAAATTCAATATCCGTTTCGTACAGTCTATGGTTCCGGGGAAAGTGATCTTCGAAGCCATCAATCTTGGAAAAGCTTACGGACAGAAGCAGATTTTTGATGATGTGGACTTTATCGTTCAGAGAGGAGACAGAATTGCCCTTCTAGGACAGAACGGACAGGGAAAAACAACTTTGGCTAAAATTTTAGCAGGAGATATTAAAGATTATTCCGGAGCCTGGAATCTTGGACATAATGTTAACATCGGATATTTCGCTCAGAATCAGGAAGAGGTTTTAACGCCTAATAAAACCGTTCTGGAAGAAGCTGAAGATGCTGCAACAGAAGAAACAAGACCAAGAGTAAGAGATTTATTAGGATCTTTCCTTTTCCAGGGAGATGCTGTTACTAAAAAGACAAAAGTACTTTCCGGAGGAGAAAGAAACCGTCTGGCACTTTGTAAACTGTTACTTCGTCCTTTCAATACTTTGATCATGGACGAACCTACCAACCACTTGGATATCCAGTCTAAGGAAATTATCAAGCTGGCGCTGCAGAATTTTGAAGGAACTTTAATCGTAATCTCGCACGACAGGGAATTCCTTCAGGGACTTTGTGATAAGATCTACGAATTCCGTGATGGGAAAATGAAAGAATTCCTTGGAGATATCAATGAATACCTTGAATACAGACAAAAGGAAACCATCAGAGAGATTTCTGCAGAAAAAGCGAAACTTCACAGCGAAGTAAAGGTAGAACCTAAGAAAGTAGAGGAAAAACCTGTAGTAACCAGCAGCCAATCTTCGAATATTGTAAGTAAAGAACAGAAAAATATTCAGAATAAAATCAAGAAAGTAGAAGAAAAAATTTCAGAGCTTGAAACAAAAGTAGAGCAGATGGAAGCTTCTTTTGCCAAAGAAAATCCTTCCGATGAAACCTTAGAACAATACAATAAAGCTAAGGAAGAGCTGGATACAGCTTTACAGGAGTGGGAATTTCTTGGAACACAACTGGATTAAACTAAAATATAAATGCTTCATCAACTCAATAGGATGAAGCATTTTTTTTGTAACAAAATGGCCCTCATCTCTACCTATTGTCAACAATCATTAAGTAATTTAATAAAAGTTTAAGGAAACAATTAAATTATTTTCATAATTTTGAACTATGATTTTTAAAGAAAGCAGAAACCTAAAGAGTTTTATCTCCAAGCTATTGTTTGGAGTATATTTCCTCGCGCTGCTTTCTCAAAGCTTTCACCATCACGATTCGGTAGATTATTTTAAGGCTTTTCATCTTAAAAAAGTTGAGAATACAATGACGAAAGCTGTTACTAAAGAGAAAGCTGGCGACTGTCTGGCCTGCCACTTTTTGGTTACCGGACATACATTAGCTCCTGAAGAATTTAATTTTACTTTTGAGCATTACAGCCATGAAGTAAAACAAATCATCGCCATCCAGGAGAAAATCTGGTCACAGACCAAATTCACTTTTCAGCTTCGGGGACCGCCCGCACTTGCATAATTCATAGATTCTATAGGGTTTAAAGTTTTGTACTTTAAAGTTCAATGTTTACTACTTCAAATTCAATGTTTAAAGTTTAAGGTTTAAAGTTGTTGGGAAAAAACACCTGATAATCTGTAATTAATATTTAATAATGTTCAATTACTATTTTCCAGCTCCTAACTTCTTATCACAAATACATTGTACCATCAAAACTGACCCTTCCCACAAATTTTAACGAAAAATGTACCCTGTTGAAAAGGGTGCGCAATCAATCTATTTACAATGAAATTGATATATTGCCTGCTGCTGATCTTTTGTGGATCAGTATTTACAAGTGCACAAAAAACTTATACTGTAGAGGGAACCGTTCAGGATTTCCATGATAAAACATTGCTGGAAAATGCAGTGATTAAAATCGGAAACTTTACAGCCAAAACAAATAAGAAAGGTAAATTTTCTTTAGATAAAATTCCTGCAGGGAAGTATATACTCATTGCACAACATCCTGATTGTGATGATTATACTGAAAATATAGGAGTTGATCAGGATGTTCAGCTGGTGATTACGCTGGAACACCACGTTAAAGACATTGAAACTGTGACTATTCATGGTAGTCATAAGAACAATGGAAGTATGGTGGTGAAAACACTTGATAAATCAACGCTTTCAAGAAATGTTACCGAAAATTTAGGGAATTTATTAACTAACATTTCCGGTGTCAACGTTCTTAAAACAGGAAATAATATTGCTAAACCTATTATCCATGGGCTTTATGGAAGCAGGGTTTCTATTCTGAATGATGGGGTCAAATTAGCCGAACAGGAATGGGGAGTAGAGCATGCACCGAATGTGGATGTCAATAATTTTGAACATATTGATGTGATCAAAGGAGCATCTGCTTTGAAATATGGAGCCGGAGCCGTAGGTGGAGTCGTTGTTTTGCAGCCTCAGGTTTTACCTAAGAAAGATACCATTATGGGAAATGTTTCTCTTTCCGGAATTTCAAACGGAAGAGGAGCTGATCTTAATGTAAAACTGGCAAAAACCTGGGAGAATGGCTGGGCTATAAAAACCAATGGAAGTTATAAAAAACTGGGAGATCTTGAAGCTCCGGATTATGGCTTGATGAATACTGGTCTTGAGAGCTCAGGATTTAATTTTGGTGTACAGAAAATGACATTTGAAAAAGGATTTTCATTTGATTATTATCTGACGAAAAGCACAATCGGGATTCTTAGAAGTTCTCACGTAGGGAATTCTGAAGATCTGCGTAATGCTCTTACATCACCAGAACCAATCTATCAGAGAGATTTTAGCTATGATATTGATAATCCTAAACAGGAAATCGAACATCATATCGCTAAAGTTTCGGCTTACAAAAGGTTTGAAAATTTTGTAAAAATAACGGCTACTTACAGCTTTCAGTATAATCATAGAAAAGAATATGATATCAGACGTACAGAAGCTTTGAGCAAAAAACCGGCATTGGATCTTGAACTGATCACGAATGATCTTAATGTGAACCACCTGATAGAAAGAGGAAACTGGAATCTTGAAACAGGAATTAATGCAGGATATCAGAACAACTATTCCAATACACAGACCGAAGCAAGACGTCTTGTTCCAAACTATGACAGATATTATGCAGGAATTTATTCTGTATTAAAATATAAAATTGCGCCCGAACTGGATCTTGAACTGGGAGGCAGATACGATTATGATCACTATGATGTAACAAAATGGTATGATCTGAGCGACTGGAACAAACTTTATGCAGCAGATTATTCAGATTTTGTAGTAAGAATAAACCAAAACAGAATTCTTACCAACCCATCATTAACGTATAATAATTTTTCAGTAAACGGAGGAATTGTTTATCACCCTTCCGAATATTTTAATCTGAAATTTAATTATGCCAGAGTTTCAAGGTCTCCGAATATTGCAGAGCTTTTTGCTGACGGACTTCATCATTCTGCAGCTATTATTGAAAGAGGAGATATGAGAATGAAAAGTGAAACCGGAAATCAGTTTAACTTGGTGGCAGATGTAAAAGCAAATGTCTTAAAAGGACTGAATATTTCTGTTAATCCCTATTTCTTTTATACTCAGAATTTTATCAACCAGATTCCTACAGGATATCAGAATACTCAGTGGGGTGGAGCTTTTGTGGTATACAACTATCAACAGATCAATGCAAAAATGTATGGATTGGATATTGATGCTCAGCTTAAGATCACTGATAATCTGACTTACAAAGGAAGTGGATCTTACGTTTATGGGCAGGATCAGACTCATGATGTACCGCTTATTCTTATGATGCCTCCGAATTTTAACAATTCATTGGAATTCAATAAAAAAGAATGGAAAAACTTCTATTTCACCGTAAGTAACAATACGTATCTGAAACAGACCAGATTTCCTGTTTATAACGTCCCAATCAGATTATTCGATTCAGATGGAAATGCTTACAATGAAGAAGTCGATATCTCCACACCTCCAAACGGATATTCCCTTTGGAACCTTCAGACAGGGGTGAATCTGTCTAAAAATTTTGGAATTGATTTCTCAGTTCGAAATGTATTCAATACGTCTTACAGAGATTATCTGAACAGACTTCGTTTCTTTTCCAACGAAATGGGAAGAAACTTTATTTTAACTCTTAAATATCAATTTTAATTACTTAAAATCAAAAACATGAAAAATATTTTTAAAAATACAACGCTTATCTTAGGACTTTTATTCTTAGCTGTTTCTTTAAGCTTAACATCGTGTAACAGAAGTGATGATGAAGCAGATGATCTTCCTCAGGAAGAACTTTCAGATGTTCTCTTAAGAGTAACAGATGCGGCCGGTGGAGCTCCGGTTGTATATGATTATCAGGTAAACAGTACAACGAATCCTAATGTGAAACTTATCAATGGACATACATATAATGTAGAAGTTATTTTCAAGAACGGTGACGAAGACGCTACTCAGGAAATTAAAGATGCAAAAGATGAACATTTCTTAGTCTATAACTTTCCCAACTCTGATATCACTTTAACCCGTACAGATGATGCCAGCTCTACAAGAGGAGATGGAAGCCGTGTGGGGTTGAAAACAAAATGGGTAGTAAATACTGCTGTGAAAAATGCTTCTGCACCTAGTCAGTTGGTTCTTACATTATTCCATGAGCCGGTAACGGTTTCTGAAGCTTCTGCTGCCAGTGGAAACGGAGTGATTTATGGAACTCATACAGGAGGTGAAACTGATGCACAGGCCAACTATAATATTATTAATTAATATACCTTTAATCTTGTTTGGACCACCGGAATTCTCCGGTGGTTTTTTATTTAACAATATTTGGCTTTATTAGTTGATTTTAAATGGGTTTTTTTCATAAAAAATTCCTATTTTTGCAACCTAAAATTTTAATCAATAATGAAGGTTACCGCACAAAACCATGATGATGTAAGTGCATTGCTTACAGTAACATTGGAAAAATCTGACTACAAAGAAAAAGTAGAGAAGCAGTTGATTAATTATGCTAAAAATGCGCAAGTTCCTGGATTCAGAAAAGGGAAAGTGCCTTTGAGTATGGTTAAAAAACAATATGAAGCAGGTATTGCATTTGAAGAAATCAACAGACAAGTTTCTGATGCTTTAAACAACTATGTTAATGACAACAAACTAAGATTAGTTGATCAGCCTGTTCCTCAGCCAGTAAACGAATTAAATTACAACGCTGATCAAATAGAAGTTGCTTTCGAAGTAGGATATGAGCCTGAATTCACTATAGATTTAGCTAAATATGAAGCTCCTCATTACAAAGTAGAAGCTTCTGATAAAGAAATCAGTAAGAGCATTGAAAACATGCAGAAGCGTTTCGCTGAGCAGGTTCCTCAAGATAAAATCACTAAAGATTCTTACATTGCTTTAGAAGTTTCTCAGGTTGTGGAAGAAGATGCTGAAGGAGAGCACCACCACCACACAAAAAACCTTACGATTACTGCTGAAAACAAAGAAGCTTTCAAATTGGTAAAAGGTCTGAAAATGGAAGGTTCTGTAAAAGTAACGAAAGAAACTCTTGCAGGTGACGAAGAATTAGCTAAAGAATTAGGATTCAGCAAAGAAGAAGTTGAGCACCTACACCACAATGAATTAGAAGTTAAAGTAAAAGATTTCTATTCATTAAATTTAGCTGAGCTTAACCAGGATCTATTCGACAAAGTATACGGAGAAGGAAACATTAAGTCTGAAGATGAGCTTAAAGATAAAGTGAAAACTGAATTAGACGAGTATTTCCAACAGAATGCTGATGTTCACTTCGTGAATAAAGTATTAGAACAAGTAACAGAGAAAGAAGAAGTAAAACTTCCTGAATCTTTCCTTGTGAAGTGGTTATTATTCTCTAACCAGAATATCCAGTCTGAAGATCAGGCTAAAGAAATTCTTGAAGCTGAGAAAAACCAATTGAAATATCAGATCATCGAAGGTAAATTGATGACTGAAAACGAAATCAACCTAGACTATGCTGATGTATTGGCTCAGGCTGAGCAGTTGGTGAAAAACCAATTGGCGATCTACGGAATCCACCACTTAGGGGATGAAGAAATCCAAAAATATGCTGTTGAAATGTTGAAAGACCAGGAGCAGGTAAGACAAATTTCTTCTGAAGTAGCAATGGCTAAATTGAAAGATGTAATTCTTGAAAAAGCTAGCAAAAAAGAAACTAAAATTTCTCACGACGAATTTTTAGAAGAACTTAAGAAATAATTATACTCCGATATAAATATTTGAAAACCGTCAATTTTTTGACGGTTTTTTTATGTATCCACGCCAAAGATTCATTAATCATCATCAGCAATCATTTATTAATTATCATTCATTACTCATTACTCATTACTCATTATTTATTTGTATGTCCGCCAATATTCCTATATTTACTTTTTAAACTTTATTATAAATATGAAAAAGATCATCATTCCGTTTTTCTGCGCTGTACTTTTCTCAGTGCCTGCAGCAGCTCAGAAAAAAGGGGCTGCATCTGCTAAAACAGAAGCCGTACAATCAAAACTTACACCTAAAGAAGTTGTTGATAATTATTTCAAAGCGCTAGGTGGAAAAGATAAACTGGACGCTGTAAAATCTACCATTACTGACAACACAGTTGCTGTGCAGGGAATGGAAATCCAAATGACAACTAAGAAATTAGGGAATAAATTCAAATCTGTACAATCTTTCATGGGGAAAGAAATGGTTCAGCTTTTTGATGGTGAGAAAGGATATTTTGATCAGATGGGAACCAAAACAGATATTCCTGCTGACAAAATTGCTGACCTTAAAAAAGGAAAACCAATGGATGCTTTAGCATTTGATGCTTCTAATTTCCAGGCTGTATCTACAGAGAAATTAGATGGAAAGGATTATAATGTATTGTCTTCAGACAAAGGGAAATTCTATTTCGATGCCGGAACAGGTCTTTTGTATAAGACAGATGCCGGAGAAGGTAAAGCAACCATAAAAAGCTATATGGCTGTAGACGGAATACAGTTCCCGGCTGAAGTAGAAGCAGAAGGCGGAGGTCAGAAAATGACAATTAAAACGAGTAAAGTGGTCATCAACTCCGGAGTTTCGGATGCTGATTTTAAATAATAAGATACTTTTTTAAGAGATAAAAACCGGGAATTTCCCGGTTTTTTAGTATATAAATAATTTTAACTCAAATTTAACTATAAAAAAGATTTTATGATTTCTTCACCTTGTGAATAAATGTTAGTTTTAAACCGTAAATAAAATCAAATAACCATGAAAAAAGTATTATCTTCATTTGCAGTCATTTTCCTGATGTCTGCGAATGCCTTTGGACAGAATATTCCAGTGGATTCATCTGTGCGAATTGGTACTCTTTCCAACGGAATGAAGTACTACATCAAAAAAAACACATTACCTGAGAAAAAAGTAGATTTCCGTCTGGCAATCAATGCCGGATCTATTCTTGAAGACGAAAACCAAAGAGGATTGGCCCATTTTATGGAGCACATGAACTTCAATGGAACCAAAAATTTTCCGGATAATAAATTAGTAGACTTTTTACAGTCTATCGGAGTGAAATTCGGACAGCACCTTAATGCTTATACAAGCTTTGACGAAACGGTTTATATGCTTCCTGTCCCATTAGATAAACCGGGAAATCTGGATGCCGGACTGAAAGTAATGGAAGACTGGGCATTTAATGCAAC
>CBFQYI010000154.1:0-9403 GCA_965720825.1 uncultured Chryseobacterium sp.
ATTGGCTAAAGTCACATTATAAGAACTTTCACCTCCGGGAATTGCCGATGCTGAACTTCCATAACCCATAGCAATCTGTGTCTGCTGTTCTGAACCTACAAAATCATCCATTTTTACGTTGATATGCTGATAACGGATTCCCGCATTTAATTGCAGTTTTGGAAGAATATTATATTTTGCCTGAACATATCCTGCGTAGCTCTGTGAATGGTTGGTTGGATATCTGCCAAGGCTGTATTTTGTTTCATTCACCAAACCTCCGCTGGACATTGTTTTGGCAATGTCATAAACAGATTGTGTCCCCTCGAATTTTTCAAAATCAAAATCTGCTCCATAGGTAACATTCAGTCCTCTCCATGATTTTGACAACAAAGCTTTAATCCCTGAATAGTAAGTATCCTGCTGTGAAGAGGACATATAAGGTATTTTTCCCGACTGTAAAGTAACATTTCCCGGGAATGGATAGAATCCTAATTTTTCACCACGGGTAGCCAATTGCACATATAAATCCTGTCCGCCTAAAATCCCATTTCCGTTATACGCTACGGTTGCCATATAACGTTCTGTTCCTACATTTTTATCGGATGAGAAACCATCTCTCATCTCGAGTAATGAAGCATTTTTTGTCGTGAATGCACTCAGGTTTTCACCTAAAAATAAACTTCTGTCGCCATTAAATTTAGAATTGTAATACTGAACAGAGGCCGTTATTTTATGTTTATTGTTAAACTGATATCCTCCGGTAGCCAATATGTCAATGGACTGGTTATACTGAAGGTCGGTTTGTGTAATATCTGTAAAAAGCTGTTTCTGATCTGCCCCATAAACCCCGCCATTCTGCTGATAAGCTACTCCCAGTCTTCCGAAGAACTTATCTCCTTTTGCGGCAATAGACTGAGCGGCACGGAAATCATGGTCATCTTTTCCCATAAATCCGGTACGTGCTCCCAATTCTGTTTCTCCGCTGATTCCTTTTTTGGAAGGTGTTTTTGTAATAATATTGATAATCCCGCCGGTAGCGTTACCTCCATAAATCGAACTCGCTCCTGAAAGCACTTCGATTCTTTCGATATTAAAAGGATCAATGGCATCCAGCTGACGGCTTATGGCACGGATACTGTTCAGGGAAACTCCATCGATCATGACAAGGGCTGAACGTCCTCTCATATTCTGTCCGTAATTGGTTCTTCCCTGCGGACCAATATCCATAGACGGAATCAGAATCGATAACATTTCTTTGATCGGAACCCCGCTTTTGGCCTGTTCCTGAATTTTTTCTTTCTGTACTACCCAAACCGTTCCCGGAACTTCAGAGATTTTTGTAGGTTTTCTGGAGGCTACAATCACCACATCTTCAATACCTTTAGAGGCAATAGAATCTTTTACGGTCTGGGAAATCATCACTCCCGAAACCAAAAGACCTATGAATGCATACTGCTTTTTCATTCTTTCTATTCAACGTTTTATAATCTCACAAAGATAATTGTTATTTAGAAAGAATAAAAATAACAAAACATGAGATTTTTCCTTATTTATAAAAAAATGGAAGCTGGAAGAAGGGAGCTGGAAGTTATTTATGCTCCCTAATCAATACAAGTTATCAGAACTGCTTTTGAGATAAAGGTTTTAAATAAAACAAATATTTATAAACTGTTTTTTATTATTTCCCTCTTCCAGCTTCCCTCGTTAAAAAACGTAAAATCCCGGCCCAATGAAGGACCAGGATCTTACTAGTGAAAAACAAGGTATTTTTATACTGCAGGCCCTGCTGCATCTTTTATTTCTTCTAATAATTTCTTTCTTTCACGAAGTCTTCTTCTTGCGATGACGGATTTACCTCCCAAAACTCTTACAAATCTGAAATATTGGAATCGTTTTGCTCCGAAGTGATGGGTTGCAACATAAATCAGTACTCCAAATCCGACTAAAATAATATATCCGAATATCTTTTTAGTGGCGATAATAATGGCATTAAGCTGAATCGCTTTCATATTAGCGGCTACATTTTGAGGTGTAATAGTCATGCCATCCATATAAACGGCAAGATCTCCTATTGCCATCACCTGAAAACGGTATTGAAACCATGAATAGAGTGTTGAAAAAATTCCTACGGCAAGAAAAGTTCTCCAAACCAACACAAGCCCGATGGCTGCCAGCATTTCATCCATTTCAAGCTTATCCAGTGTATAAAACCATACGGAGATAAATAGTGAACACATTCCATAACCTTTTAGAAACATAGGCAGATACCAGTTGTCATAACTGAACTCCAGCACCATCGAAAAATACATGATAATGGCATACGCAACCATTGCTGCAAAACCGGAAAAAATGTACATTTTCAAAGGTTTTTCTTTTTTGAACCAGAAAATGGCTATAATTCCTGCTAAAATAATTCCGGGAATCATCAATAAACTGAGTCTGGTATTCGTCAATTGGTCATACCCTAATACTCCCACTGCAAAAGTATTCTGAATAGAAGCTGTTCCTAGAAACATTCCCAGCCAGAAAAGCATAAACAGTCCATTCTGTACATTATTTTTGGTAAAAATTTTGAATGAAAGGTACGGTCGTTTTAAAGTGAGCTGACGGATAGAAAGCAGAGCAAAACTTACAAAAGCAGCAATACTCGCATTCATGATATTTTTAGAATTGAACCAGTCCTGTTGTCTTCCAAATGAATATACATACGCAGAAAACATGAACGTTGAAATGAAAAGCAAAATACTCAACCAATCTATATAATGCAGAGGAACTTTTAACGCAAAATATTTATTATGCATGAAAATCCAGTGTATTAATGCTAAAATAAAGCATAAAACTGCTGTGAAAAGGTAAAAGTGCTGCCAATTGTAAAGAAGGGCAAACTCAGCGGCATAATAGGTAGCTACCTGGTTCATTACCAGAACGAAGGTATAGAAAGCTCCGTAAAACATCCCGCGGTTTCCAATCATCACCATTAATGGAAGGAACAACTCTATGGTAACCATCATCTTCATAAAACCAATCACTAAAGAAGTAAAGATGAAGATTATGGGCTGTAAAGTAGTTCCGTTTACATAGCTGAGCAATCCTAAAAGTACCAGTAATAAAACCAACTTATCCCTTACTTTGAATCTCATTTTGATTCTGAGGACCACAGGCATACAGGCTCCCATCCCAATAGTAGTCGCATAGTTAGCCCACATAAAATATTCTGTCATGGCACCCGTACCGCTTACCAGAGAGCTGATATTTCCTGTATACACCCCACCGATTGGCATTACTACAGCAAGCAGTAATACAATCAGCAGCAGCTGTACGGGTTTGGGTACCCAGTCGTTATATAATCCTTTGTTGTACATGTTTTTTAGGTAATAGATTTCAGATATCAGATGGCAGACTTTCAACATTCAACCTAAGTTTTCCGTACGCATATGGTCTGGAATCTGATATCTTCCATCTTTTAGTCTTTATTAGTATTTACATTCATATTCATTCCGGCACTCAGTTTATCCAGATCTTCTTTTTTGTTGGAAGCTGTAAACTCTATTCTTACAGGAATTCTTTGCTGTACTTTAATGAAGTTTCCGGTAGAGTTATCTGTAGGTACATTTGAGTATCTTGATCCCGTAGCCGCTGAAACAGCTGTTACTATTCCTTCGAATTTTTTACCACCTAAAGCATCAGCTGTCATGAAAATTTTCTCACCTACCTTAATGTTTGGCATCTGACTTTCCAAGAAATTGGCAGTTACCCATTTCTGACCATTCAGAACGATCGTGGCTACCTGTTGTCCCGGTTGAATCAACTGACCTTCAGAAATTGTTCTTCTTCCCATTACTCCATCGTAAGGCGCTGTGATAACAGTATACGAAAGATTGATCCTTGCCATATCCAGAGCCGATTTTGTTCTTTTAATTTCAGCATCATTGATTCCCAATCTGCTTTTCACTTCTGTAGTGGAAAGGTTGGCAGATTGTTTTTGATTCACCAGAGTTTCATAAGCGGCCTTTTGTGCATCGTATTCCGTCTTCACCTGATCATACTGCTGTCTGGTAACGGCTTCAGCTGTCAAAAGATTTTTATATCGGTTTAAATTCTGCTCAGCATTCCATAATCTCGCTTTTGCTCCGGCAATATTGGACTGCATTACGTTGATATTGTTAGAAACAGTATTCACAGAAGAACTTGTTGCTGTTTTTTGAGCCATTGCATTCTGATAAGCTGCTTCCGCCTGTCCCAATTGAGTAAGAATTTCACGTTCGTCAAGGATTACTAAAGTATCTCCCTTTTTTACACGCTGATGTTCAATGAACTTAATTTCTTTGATATATGCTGAAACTCTTGTATTGATAGGATTAATAAATTCCTCTACCTGAGCGGCTTCCGTATAGGTTTTGCTTCCAATATGGAAATATTCACGGATTAACCAGAATAGCCCGAACCCAATCACCAGAAAAACGATGATATTGGAAATAATTGCTCTGATTTTATTGGTTTTATTTTTCTTTTTTTTATTTTCTACAGCAGATGCTGCCGGAGTTGGTGTTGTATTTTGAGTAGTTTGTCCCTTGTTTTCCATTGTTGATTTTCAGTTTTAAAAATTAAAGTGTTCCTGTAGATTTCAAAAGGTTGTAGTACTGATACAGAACATTGATTTCTGCATTCGCATAATCCAGTTCTGACTGTAGTTTCTGGTTCTGCGCATCAATCATTTCTGCCTGCACAGCCAATTGGTTCAGATACTTGGCTTCTGTAATCTTATAGTTTTCTTCAGCCAGTCTTTTGGAATCATTAAGAATATCAGCCTGCTGAATCGCTTCCTGATATTTTGTATAGGCTGCGTTCACTCCCATATCTACATTTTGCTGTACCAGAGTTTTGGCATCATTCGCCTGATTCTTTTGGAGCTCACCTAATTTCACTTTTTCCTTTGTTTTAAAAAGAGTATCTATATTATAGCTCAGAGAAACTCCGGTCTGCCACCCACCTGAATACATATCCAAAACAGGGTTTCTTGTTGTAATAGGTCTTTGAAGCGTATATCCACCAAATCCAGCCAACGTAGGCGCATTATCCGTTTTGATAATCTCTATATTTTTATCTGCAACTGCAATATTTTTTTGAGCCGATTTCAGTAACGGATTGCTTTCATGAGCAAGATCTGTATAATACTCCATGCCAATTCCGGATTCTTTATTCTCCAGACTTTCTGTAGGAACAATCTCCGTGTCAGAAGATAATCCTAAGGCAATATTCAGATTATAATTAAGGATTTTCTTATTATTGGTAAGGGTAAGAATCCCCTGATCCAGATTTTTGATGGCTAACTCTCCACGAATCACTTCATTTCGGGTTACCATTCCCTGCTGATAGAATTTCTGAATGTTTTTCAGACGTTCCAGAGCCAGTTTTTTATTATTCTGAAATACCTCTTCCTGATTGATAATTTTATAGACATCCAGATAATTGGAAATCACTAAAAATTTCACATCCTGTTTATTTTTCTCAAGATCCAGTTCGGAAAGCTGTTCACGAAGCCCTGCCATTTCAATGGATTTATTCATCAATCCTCCTTTGAAGATCAATTGTGTGGCCTGTACAGCATAAGAACTTCCATAATGTGGCATCGGAACGTTTGTAGAATTCGAAAAGTCTTTATCAATAGCTACTGCATCTCCTAAATAGAACTGACTTGTAGAAGCTGTGATGGTAGGAAGTTTCTGAAGCTTAACGACATTCGTATTTTGTTTTGCAATACCAATGTTCTGTGCAGAAACCTTGAGCTGCTGATGATTCTGAACAGCAAGTTCCGCCACCTCACCTGCGGTCATCTGCTTGATCTGTTGTGAAAAAAACAGCGCAGGAAAAGCTGCTATCAATACAGATAGTGCTGTTTTTATTTTCTTTGTCATTTTACCTTGTTTTACAGATGCAAAGTTAGGTCAACAACAAAATCAATCAAATGTTTGATTTTTGGAAAAAGATGTTCAAATGTAAGATTTTAACTTTCAAACTGATGTCTGTACTGCGTAGGGCTTACCTCCAGATGCTTCTTAAAAAAGTGAGAAAACGAGTATTGATCACTGAATCCGAGAATAGAAGAAACCTCTGAAACCGGTTTATTGGAAGAGTTTAAGAGTACTTTTGCTTCATTGATAACAATTAAAGCGATAATCTGACTTGCGGACTTGCCCGTAATGGTCTTTACCACTGAAGAAAGATGTCTGGTTGTAATGGATTGCCGTTCGGCATAAAACTCAACGGTTCTTTCTGTAAGATGATGTTCTGCAATATCAGTAAGAAATACAAATACAATTTCTTCCTGTCTGGACATCTGATTCATAGAACTGTTATCTTCCTTGGAAATAATTCCCGCCATCTGATAGCAGAAAACAGAGAAAAGATGCTCCACCATTTCTTTCTTATAGAGCATTTCTGTTTCAGAATCCAGAATATATTTTAAAAAATTGACGCTTTTCCAGACTACTTCCATTTCATCTTCAGGAAAAGGAACTCCTTTATTCATCTGCTGTCTGAAATATCGATATGTAATCAGACGGTTAAATTTTAATGATAGAGCAGAAATAAATTCTCTTTTGTAAGAAACCATCCTCGACTGAAAATCATCAGTCACTCCCACTACTTCATAAATGGTTTGCGGGTCGGTTACCATAAACATATTGGCAGAAACTTCCAGATCACTGAAGTGCTGGCGAAGTTTTATAGTGCCGGATTTAATAAAAATAAATGCCGGATTTTCAGGACGAAACGGTTTACCCACAGCTATTCGCTCGAAAATATTATGTTCGGTAAAAATATCAACGCCAAATTTTTCCAGGGCAGACATAAGACAAATGTAAGCAATCTTACCAGTGATTACAAAATTTTATTATTTTAGCAAGAATCCAATTTCCCTTTATTATGAGAAAGGTTGATCTATTATTTGCCGAATACAGTAAAAGCCATAGAAATGCGACCAACAAGTTCATTCACTGGATTTGCGTACCTTTAATTTTCTGGACAATTCTGGGTTTTACTTCCCTGATTCCTTCCCCTCATTTCTGTGCTTCCTATTTCGGATGTGCCAGTATCGTAAGCCTTATAGTGATTATTCTGATCACATTGTTCTATATAAGACTATCTTTTTTGATCTCAGTTGTGATGATCGTAATAATGCTTATCATGGAACATTTCATTTATCTGACCAATATCAGTGTCGGAAAGAAATCATGGATAGTTTACCTTTCTGTATTCATCATCACATGGATTTTCCAGTTTATTGGCCATAAAATTGAAGGAAAAAAGCCTACTTTCCTCAAAGATCTTCAGTTTCTTCTGATAGGACCGATATGGCTTTTAGGCTTTATTCTTAAAAAGACAGGAATCAGATATTAATCTTCCAAAGCATATACCGCAAAACTTGCCAGCCAGTGGTCTCCACCATAATTTCCCTGGAAAAGTAGTGGTAATCCATTATTTAGAAATACATCCGCTGTTTTTCTGAAATCTTTTTTCAATGGATGATTGGCAGGAAGTGCGTTGGAAATTCCCTTCATGCACCACGCTTTAGAAAAAGATAATCCTACAAGGTGAACGGTCTGGTAATCGCTCAGATCACTCACCACAGGGATTTTCTCAACATTTTCAAGACTTCTTTTTTCATAGAAAGCATTCAGCCATAGTACAAATTCTTTTTGAGGAAGAACTCTGCGCATCAGATCTGCAATTTCCAGACTTGGCGAAAAGAAATCTGAACCATCCGGTTCCAGATAAGCGGGAGTTTTCTGATCTTTTAAGAAAAAGTATTTAGCCTTTTCCATCAGCTGATTTTCAAAGTCTTTATCTTTATTAGCTTTTGCCCAATCTATAGCAAAAGCCATAGCAAATGCTGTATTAGGGTGAACTCCGGTTCTGTTTGGATACGTTTGTTTGGGAAGATAGGTCTTCCAGGATTTCAGGATCTGATCCGTAAGCGGCTTCAGGTTTTGATGCCATATTTTAGCTTTCGGATGATCCCAGGTTGTGAGTTCTTCATCCAGTTTTAAAATCCAAGCCCAGCCATAGGTTCTTTCAAAAGTTCCTGTCAGCTGATATTTTGTAAAGTAATCTGCTTCAGTCTGAAGTTTTTCTTTTTGAAATGATTCATCCAGAATTTTTTCAATCTCTTTGGCACTGGAGAGATTAGGTTTTGTTTTCAAAAGTCTTGTGAGCATCCAATGTCCGTGAACAGAGCTATGCCAGTCGAAACATCCATAAAAACTAGGGTGAAGATCTTTGGGTGTCAAAGGAACTTCGCCTGCATTATTGATGATATGAGCTGTTTTATTAGGATATTCCTGATTGATACAGTGAAGAGGTTTGTCGGATAGTTTCATCGCCATTTCGTCTGTAAGTTTCGGAGCTTCCTGGGCATACATCAGAAATGGGGAAAACACTAATGCTAAAAGACTTTTTTTCATGAATTAAAAATAGAAATAATTTAGCAGTCACAGCAATTTTTAGATCGGTTTTAAAGCTATTTATCTTTAAATTGTAATCATTCTTTATCAATAATCATTTTTGAGCATACTTTTTGATCATATCCATCAAAAACTATTTAACCTATGAAAAAAATTATTTTCCTATTATCAGGTCTTATCCTGATCAATTGCAGCCAATCAGGTGGTGAAAAACAAGAAGTGAAAGCCGACCTGATGGAAGTTATAACCGAAGATAGAGCACCTTCTTCTGCGGCTGCACCTCTACCTCCACCCCCACCACTTTCTGTTTCCGAAAAGTTAGTATCCGATGAGAATGGGATCAACAAAGATGTAAAGAAAACAGATACGATCTCCAAAAAAGTCATCAAAAAAGGAGACATGAAGATTCAGGTGGGTGACATCAAAAAGACACAGAATCAGATCAATGAGATCATCAGGAAAAACAATGCTTATATCCAGAAAGAAGAGTTTCAAAATACGGATATGGATGATAATCTTACTCTGATCATCCGTGTACCTCATAAAAACTTTGATGCACTGATCAATTCCTTTTCAGATGGTGTAGGAACTGTTTTGTCTAAAAATATTTCATCCAATGATGTAACTGAAGAATATACTGATGTAGCGATAAAGCTGGCCAACAAAAAGATATATCTTGAAAAATACCGTGATATGCTCAAAAAAGCTTCTACTACGAAAGATATGCTGGAAATCCAGGAAAATATCCGTGAACTGGAAGATGAAATTGACATTGCTGAAGGTAGTCTTCGTTTTATTGATGACCGTGTGAATTACAGTACTTTGAATTTAAACCTATACAAAGAAAAAGTAAGAAGCTCAACCACTTCAAAAATAGGCTTTGGAAGCCGCTTTATAGATTCTCTGACAGAAGGCTGGAACAGTTTTGTAGGTTTTCTACTGGGAATGGTTTCTTTATG
>CBFQYI010000155.1:0-9300 GCA_965720825.1 uncultured Chryseobacterium sp.
CAAGATGTCCTGCTCTGAGGATAGACTTATCTTTAATATTAAGCTGCATATAGATTTTGTCAAACTCCTCTAAAGTCTGGGTATAACCATCAGCTTGTATAGGCAGGTTATGATCTGAAATACTCGCTAAAATAGTCACATCTTTTGATAGCCGTCCAGAAATCTGAAGATCCATAGAACTTTGTACAGATTGTCCCTGATTATTACCAAAAGTAATCCCCCGGATGATAGAACCTTTTGAATTAAGTTCTCCTAAGAATCTCTTTTTATCATTCTTAGCCAATACTGCTTCATCAATAATGATCTTATTATGCGTTCTTATGAAATCCAGAGTGTCCTTTGCAAAGATGTCCTGTTCCAGCTTTGCTGCAAGAATACTGTCTCTTTTGATGCTGTCTTCCGGGACGTTGGGATTTTTCCACGAAAAGACCTGAGCATTTCCTGAAAATATGCCTAAGAAGAACAAAACGAATAGAATGACAAAATTCCGCAACTTTTAAAAATAATTCGTAAAAATAATTAAAAAATGTTAACATTAAGAGGTCAACTATAATTAACAAAAACTTAACCTCTTTATTGTCCCCAAAAAAAAATTAGAATGTAGTTTTGTTACGGAAAGAAAATTATTAACAACAAAAAAAATTAAATCATGAAAAAACTTTATTCTCTTTTTGCAACAGTTGTGATGAGCGCAGTCGCTTTTGCACAAACAACTTACCTTTGGGATGGTAGTTCTGTAACTCCTATTTCCGGTACAAATGCTAATATTTCAAGTGTAGCATTTGCTGCAACTCAGGGAAATAATAATGGTACTACTAATTTAATTACTACTTCATCTGTATCTTCAGGATATACTGGAGCAAGCGGATCCAGTAATTTTGGTGCTGCAGCTTTTAAAGAGGTTCTTTCAACTGCTACAAGTACTTATTTTAGTGTAACGGTTACTCCTGTTGCAGGTAATAAAGTAACTTTAAATTCTTTAAATTTAGGATCCAGAGGAACCTCTACAGGACCTGGAAAAATTACAGTATATTCAAGTATTGATAACTATGCAACAGCGATAGGTACTGTAAATGTTAACAATAATAGTACATGGACATTGAATAATATTCCTTTTTCAGGATCTAATTTAATAGGGGCAGAATCTGCTCCGGTTACCTTAAGAATCTACGGAAGTGATAGCCCTGGTACAGGAACTCCATCTCTTGGTACCGCCAACTGGAGAATAGATGATATTTCTTTAACGGTTACTTCGTCTACTGCTTCTTTAGCGGTTATTGATGCTAAAAATACAAAGTCAGGAAACTTCGTTAAGAACTCTTTCGTTAAAAATAATGAGATCATTTTTGGAGCTGATGTAAAAGACGTGAAAGTTTTCAATATGTTCGGACAACTTGTAAAAGAAGCTTCTGTAAAACAAAACGAAACGGTAAGCGTTGCTGAATTGGCAAAAGGAAACTATATCGTTACAGGTACAGTAAATAACAAGCCGGTTTCTCAGAAAGTACTTATAGACTAATCTTTTTTAAATAAGAATATAGACAGCCGCTTCAACGAAGTGGCTGTTTTTTTTCGTGATTGTTTACTGATTTTTAGATTTTTGTATCCCATATATTTCTTAATTTGGTGGTATTGTTTTTGATGTTTTACTTTTAATCCATTTCTTAAAATTATTACGATGAAAAAAATCTTTACTCTTATTGGACTTATAGTATTAACCTCCTTTTCCAATGCCCAGATTGTGATCAATGAAATCTATGGTGGTAACGCCAATTCAGGGGCAGTATTGAAAAATAATTATATTGTCCTTAAAAATATCGGAACTAATTTGGTCTCTTTGACGGGAGCAAGTATTCAATATGCTCCGGCAATAGGTGCTTTTACGGAATATCATACGCTGCCGGACCTTACTTTAGGGCCGGAAGAAACCTATTTAATTCAGGAGTCAGCAATTGAAGGAGGTGTTGAAAATCTACCAACACCAGATTTTATTGCCACTACGATAACTAATTTTGATGGAACACCTAATAAATCTTCCGGGCTGAAAATCTCCAGTGTGTCAGGAAAAGTAGCTTTAGCCGGAAATATAGTGCAGGTGACAGGGCCTTCTGCATCCAATGTACTGGATTTTGTAGGGTACGGATCCAATGCCGATCAGTTTAAAGGAGACGGACCAGCTCCTTCTCCCACTACAACCACAGCTATCAAAAGAACGTTGGTAGGCAGTAATGATAATAGGGCAGACTTTTCTCTTGAAGGAAGTGTGAAATCAGGTTTTGTACAGAACCCATTCATAAAAGACAGTAAAGTAGTGTTCGGAACTGAGGTGAAAGATGTGAAAGTGTATGATACATTCAGGCAGGTCGTTAAAAAATCACCTACGAAACTGGCCTCCACTCTTGATATCGCAGAGCTTCCAAAAGGAACTTACATTGTTACAGGAACGATTAACAATATTCCTATATCACAGAAAATTATAAAAGATTAGTTTTAAATAAGAAAGGACAACCGATAACAGGCTGTCCTTATTTTTTATTTTTCAGAATCTTACTTAATACCAGCCTCTTCTCGCTGCATTAATAATGGATCCGAGATTAAGAATTAAAGTGTATCTGATACGCTTCCCATAATCTTTGAATGAAGGCTCAAATCCTAAAGAAGACTGTATCGGGAAATAAACCTCCAGAAAATCTGGGATGATTCTTACCTTCACTCCGGTGTCCCAGATGAATTTGGCAGGAAGATCTTTGTTTTTATAAACTCCGGCATCTGCATATACGTGGAATATTTTCCAGACACTTGAGTCTACGTTGGCAGAAGTAATCCATTGGTTCACTGTTCCCGGAAGAAAAGATTTAAAACCACCATCAGCTAATATAAACTGCTGAGAAAGAAGACCGCTGCTGGCACTTTCTCCCAAAAGAGTATAGGAGAATGAATAGTTGGAAACCCTTGAAATTCCATAATCAAAAAGATTATTTCGGGTATTGTTTCTTAAGAAGTAACCGGCAAATAAACGTAAGCTTAGCTTTTGTTTAGGAGCAAATTCCCATCTGTAGAAACCTTCAGCTGTTATTTTATTGAAATCTTCCATTCCCTGGGTGCTTAGGCTGAAGCTTTTTTCATGAATCATCTGGCTGTCGCTATAACCATATCCGATACTCCAGAGGTTGTATTTGCTGTAATCATTATTGGCGATCATTGCAGGGCTCAGATCCCTTTCAAAATAATTATAGGAAACTCCGAGGCTTCTGCTTACTGTACTTCTTGGGTTCTTTCTGAAGTTGATAGAAGATGATATTGAGGTTTTTCTGTAAGCCAGATCATAATCATAATGGAAATAAGATCCTGAAAGTCCAAATGTCAGACTCCGGATAATGCTTTCTGCAGGCAGAATAGAGTAGGAGACAGCTCCTGAACCGGTCAGTTTGCCTGTTCCTGTACTATAAGTTGGAGTTACCGAATACAAAAATTTCTGATCAAAGAAAGACTGATTTTTAAAATTGGCTCCTAAAAGAAATTTATCATACGTATTGTTGAAACGTACCCTTGGGCTGATGTAAATTTCATTGTATTCCGGGTTCGGAATATCTTTTATTAGTTTAAGTTTAATTTTTTTAGCATTCGAAAATAGTCCTTTCGCATACAGGAAGTTGTCTCTGTAATTGGATTCTGGGAAGATATAGCCACTATTTAAGGTGGTTTTGTAAATATTTTCTGATGCAGGAAGGGATAGGCTGGTGGTACGTTCATTTTCCTCCGTATCTATCCAGTAAGTTTTCTTTTCTCCTTCTCTGGTTTCTGTTTCCAGTTTTACAGGAATAGAAATATCTGTATTTCTAACAATTTTTATTTGTAGTGAATCGTTTTCTTTTCTAATATTTTTTAATTTAAAATCAACCCTGTTTTTCTGTTTGAAAAAGTTGGAAAGATAGGCTGTTGATTTATTATTTTCAGAAAGAGAAACCAAAAATTCATCAGGATTAATTTTTTTTCCGGAATTCTGAGAAATATAATTTTTTAGAATCCCATTGAATTGATCATATCCCATTTTGTCTGCCGAGTAGTTGAAAAGACTTCCTGTTTCAAAGCTGCTGATAGCCATGTCATTGAAATTACTCAAAACAGGGAAGTGCTCATCGATCTTCTGATCAAGGTTCTGCAGCATGATATACTGATAGGAAAGCCCATAGCGGTCCAGAAGTTTTACTTTGGATGCATGGAATAACTTTAAAGGTTTAAGTCCAAAGATTCTGGTCTCAGGAAGTGTACCTAAAAGTTTCGTTTCACCATAGAATTTTTTGAGGTATTGAATTTCAAGATAAGATTTTAAACCATTTTTAAACCAGTGATCTTTTTCTTTATCTGCAATAATGCATTCGTCAAGAATTTTCTTGGCAATGATTCCAAAATAATCCATATCCGTTTTTTCTGTATCGGTAAACAGACGGAATCTGAATTTCCAGAAAGTAATATCATTATTCCCGAAAAAGTCTTCTTTAGCTCTGAACTTATCAGAAATGAAAATACTTTTCGGAAGATATCCGATACGTTCTTTAATGAATTTTAATTGTAAAGGAAGATAAAACTCCAGGTTTTGTTTTTCACCCGGTTTAAGATTATATCCAAATTTGATTTCGACTTCATCTCCGTCAACATCGGTTTTGATGGATTGAAATTCTGTTGGAGAAATCAAAAACTCAGGGTCTGAGTCAAGATATCCCTTAAATGAATTCATCTGAACCTGCGGAAGATTACCTTCAACAAAACTATTTACCGGGATGTCAAAATTGATGGTCCAGAAAGTATTAAAACTTACCTGTTCCTCGATATCGTGGTAGTTTCTTTTGGAAATATTGTCCGGATCAAAATGATCCGGAACAATAAAGAAATATTTTAATACAGTATTCTGAGCGGATGTCCCGTATCCTGTAAAAGTTTTATCGGGAAGCTGCATCCTGTATTGCAACTGTAAAGTGACGCTTTCGCCAGGTTTTAATACGTTCTTCAGAGGAATGAAAAGATTTTCATCCGAGAGTGTATTAACAGGAAGGACTTCATTTTCAGAATTTTTAATATTCAGTTCAAGAAGTTTTCCCAATTGATCATTTTTTGCAAAATGCAAATCATTATTTCGGTCTTCCAGTTTTCTGTAGACTAAAGAGGTTCCCCGTTTATTGTACGCGGAAACCCAATTCAGGAGTTTTATGGTCTGCAGGTCTTTCCCGGAGTGATTGTAATAAACAATTTCCTGGCGGACCTCAAGGTTCTTTTTGTCTGGAGACAGTTTTGTTTCAATGTATATACTGTCTGTCTGCGCAGAAACCTGTACAACTCCCCAAAACAAAATAAGGCAAATGCTGATCTTTTTCAAATATTCGTGATAAAGCCCAAATATAACTTATTTTGTATATATTTTATAGGATTTTAACCTTGAATTGCTTTTTTTTCCAAAGAATTAATATAAGCATTCCATCCCTCTGTTTTATAAGTGATTGCTGATGCTTCAGGATCATTGGATTTGTAAATTCCTCTTCCTACGATAATAAAATCTGTGTGCAGTGTTTTGAAAACATGCTCCGGTGTGTTGTACTGCTGCCCTTTACCATCTCCGGAATTTGCAAGATTTACTCCCGGGGTGAACAATAACAGATCTTCAGGAATTTTATTCTGAGATACACCGCCAATTACATTAGGATGGGATAAAGCTACTTTTAAAGCTTCTTCACGATAGCTGGCTGTTGTTAAAGCTCCTTTTGAAGACATTCCAACGATGGCTACCACTCCTACATTTTTGAAACAGTCTAATGATTCAAAACCTCCTATAACCTGAGATGTTACGAAATCTGCCCAATCTGTAATTTTGAAAACCCCGCTTGTGAACTGAAGTTCCTGCGTGTTTCCGATATCAGCAAACTTTCTGTCTTCCATCAATAAAAACTGGTGCTTTGCTGCAATAGCTTTTAAAGGAGTGATTGTTTTTTCGTATTCGAAATCAGAAATAATATCGATATGCGTTTTTAAAGCAATAATATGCGGACCAACTTTTTCAGCAAGTTCCAACAGCTCCTGAGTGGTTGTAACATCAGCAGAAGCAATAAGGTTTGATTTTTTTGCTAAAGCGGTTTCCAGTAATTTTTTTGAAACGGAATGCTGTGTTGACTGAAGTTTCTGTTCATAAGAAGATCTTGTTTCTTCTTCAAACTGAATGTGATTTCCCTGAAGGAAGTCCTGGATTCTTTTTACTTCTTCATCTGACAATTCACCTGTTTCCTGAAGAATATTGCATACTTCCGAAATATTGAAAAGAGTATGTACTCTATATCCTTTACCTTCCAATAATTGTTTTCCTCCCTGTTCTCTGTCCAATACCACCACAATATCAGAAACTTTAAGATCTTCCTGTTCTATTTCAGGAATGGTTTCCAGCAAAGATTTTCCTGAAGTGATCACATCTTCTACCAAAAGACAGTTTTGGCCTTTCTGATAAATTCCTTCAATCAGCTTCTTGGTACCATAGCTTTTCGCTTCTTTTCTTTTAATAATTAATGGAATATAGCTTTCCAGAGACATTGCCGTTGCCATTGGAAGAGCAGCATAAGGAACTCCACAGATTAAATCGAAATTATCCAATGGAAGCATTTCCAATAAATAATTAGCAAGATTTTTTAAAATTTTAGGATCTGAAGCCAAAGGTCTCAAGTCTACATAAAAAGGACTTTCAATACCACTTTTCAGGGTAAACCTCCCGAATTTAATGATTCCTAGTTTGTAGCACTCTAAGAAGAATTCTTTTTTACTTTCCATTATTTTTTATTAGATATTGCAAATTTAAGGAATTGAAATAAGGCTTAAAAATTTATCACTCATTTGTAAACAAAAAACCATCCCGGATTGACCTGGATGGTATGAAATTGTACCTTTATAATTAGAGAGAATACTTTTTCATTCTAATATCTATTATTTAATTTTACTTTTTCTTTTGTGCTTTTATTCATTTTTTAATTCTTTCTGTTCTGAAGAAATGTCCCAATTTCTACTAGAATTAAGTTTATATTTATTTATATTAATGTGGCAACATCCTATAATACTTTGTGTTGTAATTACTCAGAACATCTAATAAGACTTGCAGTGTTAGTATTTAAGTTATTAAAAGGGTTTTTAGTTTGTATGTTTTTCTTTGCAGTCTTATCATAAAAACCAAACCATGTTAAAATTATCTTAGAATCATCATTTATTTCAAAATAGCCAACTGCTTTTGTATTATCTAAATTATCCCAATTCTGCATTTCTTCAGGAAGAGGAATAATCGGAGGGAAATCGGTAAAATAAAATTCATATTTATTATTTCCCATTTTTTTTAATTGAGCATTCATAGAAAACCTGCCAGGGACTGTGAATTGTATATTGTTAATATCTGTTTTAATACTAATGTATTTATCAGCTTTACAGTCTGTTGCCCAAATAGAAGATTTGGGAATTGTTATGGAATCTGATTCTTTTACTATTGTTGATTGTTGATTTTCAATTTGATGAATAAGATCTGGGAAGTTTTTTATGAAAAAATTATTATCTGCAAAAGGTGGTGAAATTGATACTTTTAGGCTTTTTAAAAAATCCCATTTCTTTGTTTTAAAATTATAAAGGTATAAGTCAGCAATACTTTCTTTTTTTATATTAATACTTTCTTCTGTACAACCAGAAGATGTGTCTAAGTATTTTTTTGTTATTTGAAAACAAAAAATGTTATATAAGTCATACTTACCATTCAAAAGCTTAGAAACAATTTTATTTTCAGTTTCCCAATCATCATATTCATATTTGTTTTCCTTGAAATATTGATCTTTCCAAAAAGAAATAAGTGTGTTATCCTTAGGAATGAAATGTACAGAAAAATAACCTTCTTTTTCGCAATCTAAATAATTGTAATGAGGATGGTCAGCTGGTGTTGATTCATCAACAGACATCGAATATCTTTTGAAATATTTCTTATTAAGAAAATCAACCTGAGTGATTTCTTTATTAATGACTTTTGTCGTTACATTTTTTTCTTTTGCATCATTTCTACATGATACTAATAGACATAAAAAACTTATTATTGTTACTATACTATTTAATCGGGTTACCATTTTTATCAAATTTTGTTTTCATATAATCTTCTGCTTTTACTCTGTATGCGCCTAGGTCACGGAAATTATGGTATCCATCACCTTTTGTTGCTGCTTCAATGTGACAATGCCAGTATTTCTTGTTAATTCCCGAGCCTTTTACTCCATTTGGAAATTCACTGCTTGAAGCATTTCCTGTTGATCCTGATTGGGCTATTTTTTGGCCATGTTTTACTTTTTCCCCTTTTTTAACATATATTTTATTAAGATGACAATATAAGATAAATACAGTTTTCCCATCTTTATCTTTAGATTTTATCATTAAGGTATTACCTAAACTTTTATACCTATATTCGTTCGTCTTAAAAGTATTTACTATAGCTGTAACTTCACCACACATTATAGAATGTACATCTTTATATGTTGGACCTGAAAGAATATCTATTCCTTTATGCCCTCTTGCAGAATTATACCCAAATCTATTATTATTTTTTCCTCCATTATCTGGACTTATCTCTGGATTTTCCCATACATCAGCATAATTAAAACATTGTGAACAATCCTCTGGACATTCATTTTTAGATTGAGTTTCTTTATTATCATTTGATTCACAACATCCATATCCAAATTCTTTTAAAAACCTTTTTTTAAATGTAGTTCCTTACTTGGTTCAATTAATTCTTCTTTAAGTTTTTTTTCATAAATAGTCTTTACCATATCAAAAGTATATGATGAACTTTGTTGTCCATAAGGTGAATCTGGCAAACTTGCCCAACATAAACTAGAAATAAGAGAAGCTTTTTTAATATCATTATCAATAATCATTTGGATGATATCTCCTTGTTTCCCTTTAAATCATTTTCTCCATTCTTTTAATTTTTCTTCTTTTACTGTATCACGAATCTTCTTTTTCTTATCTTTCCACACAAAAGGATTATAAAAGCTATCCGAACGGTCTTGGATATAATTGTGCTTCATAATTACTAAGCAGAATTTATCTTGAGATTCTTGATCAAAGCTAGTGATATTATATTTTTTTGAATAGTCCAACTTTTCAGAATAATGCCAATTTTTATTTTTGTCCTGATAATATCCTGTCAAATTTTTCCATGTATCTGTCATTATTTGATATGCACCTGCAGCTGAAGATGAATATTTACCAGATGTAATTACTTCTTCAGGCTGCCTGCTT
>CBFQYI010000156.1:0-9267 GCA_965720825.1 uncultured Chryseobacterium sp.
CGGAACAATGACTGGTGGATCGTTTGGTCCTGTTACTGGAAAATATAGCTATGAATATTATGCCTATGATGAGCAGGTAAGCCCATTCACATTGTTGCCACATGTATATAAAATTTCAAGATTATTATCTACAATCATCAATGACAAAGAAAGTCTTATCTTATCTCCAAACAACCCTAAGAGATGGTCGGTAACAGATCTTACACCACCCATTCCAACTCCGATTGTGAAGAGTACCAATTACGTTTACGATCCTCAGACTTACATGACAAAAGGATACGGCGTTAATTATATCTATAAACCACAATAGAAGAATTTTTAACAATATTCAAACTCAATCTTTCCTAAGATTGAGTTTTTTATTTTTTATACCTTAATTTTGCAAAAAATTTCTGATGAAATATTTAATTGTCGGGCTTGGTAACAAAGGCTCGGAATATGAAAATACAAGACATAATATAGGTTTTAAAGTAGCTGAGAAAATAGCTGAAACTCTAGATGTATCATTCAATACCTCTAATTTTGGCTGGCTTGCAGAAGGAAAGCACAAAGGCAGAAAAGTTTTTGTTCTTAAACCGGATACTTATATGAACCTTTCCGGTAATGCAGTGAAGTACTGGATGCAGAAAGAAAATATTCCTTTGGAAAATGTACTGATCGTTACCGATGATCTGGCTTTACCTTTCGGTACTTTAAGAATGAAAGGAAAAGGGTCTGATGCAGGGCATAATGGTCTTAAAAATATTAATGAAGTATTGCAGACTCAAAACTATGCAAGGCTTCGCTTCGGAATCTCTGCGGATTTTGCGGCAGGAAGACAGGTAGATTATGTATTAGGAACATGGAATGAAGAAGAATCTGAAAAGCTTACAGAGAGAATTGAAACTTCTGCTAAGGCTAGTCTTTCTTTTGTGTTCGCAGGATTGAACAATACAATGTCTGCCTTTAACGGGAAATAATTCCGGAAAGGAATAAAAGAGAACTGAAATTACAGCATAGTTTATAAAATTGAATGACTGCCTTAAATTTAAGGCAGTCATTTATTTATATGTCTTTTAAAATTTTTCTGCTGGTTTTATAATTAATTTATCGTCTTTCCTGATAAATAATACCCACATCCAAGGAATGAATGATAATAAAAAAGATAGAATAATATTCTGCATAAATATTTCATTTGCTGCAGGGTTGTTTTGAAACTCAAATATCGCCTGATTAATTGTGAGCCCTTGTTTTACCAATAAAGCAATTACAGTGATAACATTGGCTATAAATATGCTTACAATATTTGTGAAGAAGATAATATATCTTGTCAGTTTTCCACGAAATCCTTTGAAATAATCATAGCCTAAAAAACCAAGAAGGGCAATAACAAATGCCATTCCTGAGGAAATACCTCCTAAATATACAGCAAGTAAGACCCAAAGTATAATGGCAGGAATTGAAAAAATAATGGCTCCTAAAAATCCTGCCAGATAATTTTTTTCTTTTGAAATTCTTGTCTTTTCGATTTCAAAGAATTTATCATCCGTTTCTTTAAAACAATGATCACAAAGGAGTATACCAGTATGGTTAAGGTCATAATAGTGAATACTTTCATTTGTTTCACAGCTATGACAATGGTTTTGTTCAGGTATGTTCAGCTTTTTTAGTAGATCAGCCATAAAGTCAAACAGAGCATAAACAGTTCTGATTTTAGTAGGCATTATATTTTCTGTGAATTTGAAAAAAATAGTATTTTCTCTAATTTCAAAGAGGGTAAATCTTAATCTTTTTCTGTTTCCTGTTAACTCTGTTTTGATTTGTTGTCTTTGTTCCTCGGTTAAATTGCCGGTTGTAACTGAAACATATTTGTATTGAGGAGTATGTATTATACTTGCGTCTGAAACATTGAAAAAATAGCCTTTGTAAAGTCCGAACACCTTATGGTTTGTTTTATGCCATCCAAGGTCTCTGGCTATTTTTTTTGCTTTGGGAAAAATCATCTTCTTATGAGTTTTTAGTCATGGTTTGTGAGAATGTTTTCTCGGGAGCACGAATATATAATTATTTTTAGATAATGAAAACAAACCCTTTTAAAAATGAAATATGTTGCTGTTTAAGCCAGTTTATTGACAAGCCAGGGTTATAATTATCTTATTTTATGATGATATATAATAAAACATAAATGCCACCGGATTCCGATGGCATTTTCTGTAAATTATAATTGAAATGTAAAGAGTTTTACTTCTTATAACCAGGTTACTGCACCTGTTTCAACATCATAGTTGGCTCCAACGATTTTAATTTTACCCTCAGCTTCAAGGTTTTTAAGTGTTGAACTTTGCTTACGGATATCTTCAATCGCACTTTTTACGTTTTGATGATTAAGCCTTTCAAGAAGTGAGCTGTTTTTTGATGAACGCTCTTCATTCTCTTCAATGATCTCATTGATGATAGGGTTGAAGTGATTGATCAGATGGTTCAGGTTATCCATTCCCAGTCCTTCAATTTGCGCTGCATCAAGACCTCCTTTTAAAGCTCCACATTTCGTGTGTCCTAAAACTACAATAAGCTTAGAGCCTGCAACATTACAACCAAATTCCATAGATCCCAGAATGTCCTGGTTCACGAAGTTACCGGCAATTCTGATACTGAAAACATCTCCTAATCCCTGGTCAAAGATAAGCTCTGCAGAAGTACGGCTGTCTATACAGCTTAAAACTACTGCAAAAGGCCATTGCCCTTCACGTGTTGCATTCACTTGCTCAAGAAGGTCTCTGTTTGCTTTAAGGTTGTTTACAAATCTCTGGTTTCCCTCTTTTAAGAATTCTAATGCTTTCTCAGGAGTAATAGTTGACTGTGTTTCGTATGTATGTGCTTTCATATTTTTATTGTTTTCGAATTTAAAGTTAAAAAAATTAATTAATTATTGGGATTACATGGCTCTTTTGTGAGTAACTAAAATATGGGAATCCTCACTTCTTTCGTAATCTCTGTATGAAGTTTTAAAGCCTATAAGCTCTACATTGATGTCTTGTTCCTTTGCACGGATATTGGCAAAGTCCTGAATCATTTCCAGTACATCGGTTGCAATATAGGAAGTGCTCTTCGCATCAATAATAACTGTAGAGTTGGGTTTTATATTTTTAAGTGTTTTTTTGATGGCCGCCTTATTTAAAAATGATACTTCTTCAGCCAGTTTAATATTGATTCCATCAGCGTCATCCAGCCTTTCTCTGCTTAAATAATAAGCCCTTTTCATATTTCCTTGCAGAATATAGAAAACGGAGATCATAAGACCAATTCCTACCCCTTTTAACAGGTCTGTTGCCACTACCGCTACAACAGTTGCCACAAATGGAATAAACTGGAATTTTCCTAAGTGCCAGAAATGTTTGAATGTTGCCGGCTTTGCCAATTTATACCCTACTAAAATTAATACCGCTGCTAATGTCGCTAATGGAATTAAATTTAAAATAACAGGAATAGAAAGTACACAAATCAGCAAGAATACACCATGAATAATAGTGGACGTTTTAGAGGTAGCTCCCGCATTAGCATTGGCAGAACTTCTTACTACAACGGAAGTCATCGGAAGACCGCCAATAAAAGAACTTATAAGGTTTCCGATTCCCTGAGCCTTAAGCTCAAGATTGGTATCTGTAATTCTTCTTTGTCTGTCTAATCGGTCTGAAGCCTCAATACAAAGTAAAGTTTCAATAGATGCTACAATGGCAATCGTTGCTCCTACAATCCATACTTTTGGATTGGTAAAACCATTGAAGTCAGGCGTTGTAATCAGATTTTTAAAATCATCAAAAGACTGTGGAACCGGTAAAGAAACCAAATGTTGAGTTTCGATAGCCAGAGAACTTCCGGACATCTTAAAGAGTTGATTTAAAAGAATACTTACAATTACGGCAACCAATGCTCCCGGAAGCATTTTCATCCTTTTCAGTACGTGGATTTTGTCCCATGCGATAAGGATCGCTACAGAAATTAAAGTAATAACAATGGCACCCGGATGGATTGCTCCAAATAGTTCAGTAAAATATCCGAAATTCAGGCCATTATCAAAAATAGATTCATGACCTTCATAATCTTTGTCAAATCCTAATGCATGTGGAATCTGTTTTAAAATAATAATGATTCCTATGGCTGCCAGCATTCCTTCAATAACGTTATTCGGGAAATAGTTGGAAATACTTCCGGCTCTTACAAACCCTAAAACCAATTGAATAAGTCCTGCAATAATCCCTGCGCAAAGAAAAAGTTCAAAGGCGCCAAGATCTGTTATTGCTGTTAAAACGATAGCTGTTAAACCTGCAGCAGGCCCTGAAACTGAAATATTTGAATTACTGATGATTCCTACTACCAGGCCGCCAACGATACCGGAAATAATACCGGATAATGGTGGAGCACCTGATGCTAAAGCAATTCCTAAACACAACGGAAGTGCTACTAAAAATACCACGAGTCCTGAAGGGAAATTTTCCTTGATTCCTCCTATTAATGATGTCTTTTTCATAATGTGAAGCTGTAAAGTATAACCGGCTTATTTGTTTTTAAATAAGTCAATTATAAAAAGTTGAGAAAAAATAATTTTTAAAGTACATGGGTATCCTATATCACAAAATGATATGGAAATGGTATCAAAAAAATCTAATTATAGGAGTTTACGCTTCCGGAGGAGGAGAAAATATAGTAAGTAACGGGGAAAGATGAAAAGAATCATCAATCAGAACAAAAGACACACCCTGAACATCTGGTTCTGAAAACTTCAGATAATCGAATACATCTAAAGGTTTCGGAATGGTCTTTTCGTAAACAATGAATGAGGATGGATGAGAATGAGGTTCTTCTTCATTGATTATTATATTCGTTCTCGCAATATCCCAGCCTGCAACCGCAGCAATGCTTGGCAGCGCTGTAAAATTCAGAAAAAACGTTAATACAATAATACTCCAGAATTTCATTTTACATTCTTTTTAGAAAAACTATTTAGTCTTTCTGCTCATCACCCAATCTGAACCTGTAAGATTATAGATCTTTTGGATGTCTTTTAAGATTTTCTCAAAATCAATCTCCAGATCAATGATTTTACCTGTTCTAAGGTCAAATACCCAGCCGTGAACAATAGGATACTCTTCTAAAATGTATCGTTCCTGTACACAGGCCATTTTAATTACGTTGATGCACTGCTCCTGAACATTAAGTTCTACAAGTCTGTCATAACGCTTGTTTTCGTCCTGAATAGAATCCAGTTCTGCCTGATGTAATCTGTAAACATCACGGATGGTTCTCAACCATGGATTCAGTAATCCCAGATCCTGAGGAGTCATTGCTGCTTTTACACCACCACAGTTGTAATGTCCGCAAACAATAATATGTTTAACTTTCAGATGTTCTACAGCGTATTGAATAACTGCTGTGGAACTCATATCTAAAGTATTAACAACATTGGCAATGTTTCTGTAAACAAACACCTCTCCAGGTTTTGCTCCCATCAACTCTTCTGCGGTAGCTCTGCTATCTGAACATCCTATATAAAGATAATCCGGATGCTGAGTTTTAGCAAGTTCATGGAAGAAATTAGGATCTTCAGCTAGTTTGGACTCTACCCATTTTTTATTGTTTTCGAAAATAACCTCGTACGATTGTGACATAATTTTAAAATATATAATTATTTATTTCGTTTAAATTATTTCCAAAATCAATAGACCAAATCAATAATTGTGCAAAAATATACTTTTTGTTAAAGAATTAATCACTTTTAACAAAGTTTAATATTAAAATATGCTTAAAATCATATCTAATATTCCGATATGCTTTGCCTTACGGCTATTGGGATCTATAAGGAAATCCAAACGTTTAAAAAACTAGTATAAAATTACGAAGTATAAATTAAAATTTGTGATTTGTGAATTAAAATATTTTTAATTATTTAGGTAGCCCAAATTCTTTCTGTTGAAATAGTTCATAAAAAGACTTTGTTTATCTCAAAAAATGAATAATTTAAACCTCTTATTAATCTATCTATCTGATGTCTGATTTTGGTCTGCAATCTTTACCATCGGTATTCTATCTGGCAGGAGTCTTTATTGCCTGTTTCTCTTCATTTCTGATTGTTGGAAAACGTAAAAAAATAACAGCTGATTATGTTCTGGCAGCGTGGTTTCTGGTTATAGGAATACATCTTATTTTATTTATCTTATTTTTTTCAGGAGGCTATATAAAGTTTCCTTATTTTCTGGGCTATGAAGTTGTTTTTCCCTTTATCCATGGGCCAATGTTATATATTTATGTTCTTTGTGTTACAGGAAAAGCACCGGGAAAAAAGACCTGGCTGCTGCATTTTGTTCCTGTCCTGATTGTCATTTTCATGCTATTTAAACTATTGATTTTGTCTCCCTGGGAAAGACTTGCCATTTATCAAAGCGGAGGCAGACAATACCAATTAATAAGCAATGTTCTCAAATACATGATGATACTTTCAGGAGTATTATATATTGCATTAAGTTTTTTTGCTGTCAGAAAATATACGCAAGAGATCTCTGACCAATATTCAAATACGGAGAAAATAAATCTCAGCTGGCTGTATTATCTTATTGCTGGCTTAGCTTTGATATGGGTTGCAGTGATCATTAGAAATGATATTCTTATTTTTTTTATAGTTGTTCTGTTTATAGTAGTTGCGGCATATTTTGGTATCAGTCGTGTCGGGATTCTGAATTTGCCTGTAGCAGAAGGTATAGTAAATGAAAAAGAAACAAACGAAGAAACGGTAAAATATCAGAAGAATTCTCCAGGAGAAGATGTTATCATAGCGGTGTATGAAAAGCTTGTGGAGAAGATGGAGAAAGAAAGGCTTTATAAAGATCCCGAACTGAATCTGAATCATATTGCTGCCTTACTGGAGGTTCATCCCAATATACTTTCTCAGGCAATTAATTCCATTGAGAATAAAAATTTTTATGATTATATCAATCGTCACAGGATTGAAGAGTTTAAAAGGATTGCAGTACTTCCTGAAAACGGAAAGTATACTATTCTTTCATTAGCATTTGAAAGTGGCTTTAACTCTAAAACTTCATTTAACCGGAATTTTAAAAAATATATGGACTGCTCACCCAGAGAATTTCTAAAAAGCCAAAGTGTAGAGATTAATATGGAATGATTTACTTGTGTATTAGGCAAGATGTTTATTAATAATAACTTATGAACATGTTCCACCTTTCATTTTGGAACAATTGAAGCTTTTATAATCCTCATTTTTACAGAAAAATAATCAGGTATTATGAAAAAAATATTATTTGTAATGATGGGAGTGCTGGCCGTATTGATAGGAGCTTATCCTCTTATTTATGCCTTCGTTGAATCTAAATATACTTTTTTGGGTTCGAAATCTCCCGAATTACTCCACAGTATGATCTGGAAAACGGCATTTTTTACTCATATTATTTTTGGAGGGCTGGCTCTTTTTATAGGCTGGCGCCAGTTTGGTCGTTCATTTCGGACTCGATACATGAGAATCCATCGCAACATCGGGATGCTTTATGTAGTTGCCGTGATGCTAAGTTCTGTTTCAGCTATTTATATGGGATTTTATGCCAATGGAGGGCTGGTTTCAGCGATGGGGTTTATCTGTTTGGGATTGATCTGGTTACTAACAACTCTTGCTGCTTTAGCAGAAATAAGGAAAGGAGATATTATCAGACATCAGCAACTGATGACTTATAGTTACGCCTGTACTTTTGCTGCAGTAACATTGAGGTTGTGGCTTCCCTTACTAAAAAATATTACAGGTGATCCCATGCTGTCTTATCTTGTCGTAGCATGGCTGTGTTGGATTCCTAATGTGTTAGTTGCTTATTTTATCAATAAAAAAACAGTTGCAATATAAGAGAATAGGCTTTACTCTGGCAGTGTATTATACTCCATACTTTTCATCTCCAGATTCAGGTATTTCTTTCCTTCATTTTTATAATGTAGAGGCGTTTAAATACCCATATATTTAATTATCAAAGGGTAGATGTAAGTGGTTTGGGTCTGCTTGGTTTCATGTCCTGTGATTCTATAGTTGGCAGGTACTTTATCCCCAAACCAAACAAAAAACGGTACCTGAGTAGATTCTTTAGAGTCTACGTGCAATAATTTGTCACCTTGTATTTTAAGCCCATGATCTGATGCATAAATGACTACGGAATTGGTATTTTTCAACGTACTGAAAATATTTTTGAAAACGTAATCCGTGTATTTGATAGAGCTGTCATAGCAATTCAGATCACCGGAGTTCCAGTTAGGAGGAAGTCTGTTACATGGATTAGGGTGGCTTCCCATAATATGAAGAACCACAAATTTATCTTCCTTCTTCTGAATAACTTTTTGAAGCTCAGGAACAATTACTTCATCGTAGCCGTTTACCCACTTTTTATTTTTAGACATGGAAGCGATGGCTGTAATTCCTCTTGCGCTTGCCTGTGTACTCAGCCAGAAAGAATTGTATCCGCTTTGATTCGCCATGTTGATGATATTATAGGATAATTTATCATAACGATATCTGAATTCATCCGGATGGATACTGGACAGCATCAGTGGGACACTCAGGTTGGTGATACCTGCAGGAGAAATGGCATGATCAAAAATCATCATATTTCCTGCCTGCTCATCCGTATAAGGAGTTGTTTTCTTGTTATAGCCATATAATGACATGTTTTGCTTTCGCTCAGATTCTCCAATGATGAGAATTACATTTTCTATTCCGGGCTGTATTTTTTTGATATTGAAAACAGGAATATTCTTTTTTATTTCGTTAATGTCTCTCTGTATATTCAAAGCAGTATTGAAATCGGATAAATGGTAGTAAACATTCTTGATCATTCTACCTCCTCCTTTATTGCTTACATAGGTATGTTTAAGGTGATAGCCGAATGGTAAAATAAGCCACAGTAATGCAATCATGATAAATTTAGTATCGACCTTAACTACATTATTTTTAAGATAATTTACAGAGTACAATACCATTCCCAGAAAAACAAAAAACAAAATTCCCGGAAGAATAAACATATAAGACATGCTCATTGCCTCATCAGGGTTGGACTCAAGAATACTGATGGCCATTCCTACATTAAATCCCGAATGATAAATAAGAAAACAGGATACCGATATCAGAAAGTTAATGCTTAAGAGTAAACAGAGAATAACAGCAATTACAGACGTATACTTATTCTTAAAAAGAAGTGCATTGAATACCAGAAACGAACAAAACATAATTCCATACTCAAAAAT
>CBFQYI010000157.1:0-9267 GCA_965720825.1 uncultured Chryseobacterium sp.
TACATGATACACTATCCTTTTACAGTATTGACTGCCGGCAATCCTACTATATTTCTTCCGGAAAACCCATTTTTGAATTTCCAAAGGCTCCTTTCAGAATGGATTATTATGCTCTATGCGTCTGTACAGCAGGAGAAATCAATATTGAGATAGATCGTCAGAAATATAAAGTAGATGTTCATAGTTTTCTTATCGCAGCCCCTTCCACAATTGTAAAATTTGGAAAAACCAGCAATGATTTTACAATGAAACTGCTGTTCTTTGACAAGAATTTTCTGATTAAAAATATCTCCAATCCTTTCATCATTGAAAAAATGAATCTTTTCTCTAAAGGTTCCTACAGTATTATAAAAACCACTGCAAAAAATTCATCACTCCTTCAAAATCTCCTGGATTATCTTGATAAAAAATCTCAGAAGGAAGGAAAGTTTACAGAAGAAATTATCCGCACTATTATTTTCAATCTGCTGCTGGAGACCGCTGAAATTATAGAACAGGAAAACTCTTCAAATCCGGATAAAAAAGAAGAAGGAAAAAAAGATCTTTATCTGAAATTCGGTAAACTGATCAGAGAAAACATCACCAGGGAACGAATGGTTCAGTTTTATGCGGATCAGCTTCATGTTTCCAGTAAATACCTCATCGAAATCATTAAAAAAGCAAGCGGAAAAACACCTCATGAGGTTATTGATGAAGCTTTACTGAAAGAAGCTTATGTCATGCTCGGAAATCCTGATGTGACGATTTCTGAAATTGCATTTGAGTTACAGTTTAATTCCGCCTCGGCATTCGGCCGTTTCTTTAAAAAACATACTACACTTTCTCCGTCAGAATACAGAATCAAAGAAAATATTCAGTCATGAGAATTTGGGGATAATAATTCTGAACTTGAGGATATATATCGCTTTGTGAATAGAGGTACCTTTATACTGTTAATTAAAAACAATACAAAATGAGTACGATCAATTCAAAATTCGATAAAGTTTTAAATGCCTCTGACCAGTTTGGAAATGTAAACCACGAACCGGATTCAAGTAAAGAAGTTCAGATTAACACTCCTGAAAAAACTATGCCTTTCTCCGATCAGATCGGAAACTATCAACGTAACAAAGGTATTCCTTTACAGTCTTACGAAAACAGTAAAATCTATATTGTAGGAAGCGGAATTGCCGGCATGTCTGCCGCTTATTATTTTATCCGTGATGGCCGTGTACCAGGCAAAAACATTATTTTCCTTGACCAGCTGAATGTGGAAGGCGGATCTCTGGATGGAGCCGGTAACGCAAAAGACGGTTACATCATCCGTGGAGGTAGAGAAATGGATATGACCTATGAAAATTTATGGGATATGTTCCAGGATATTCCTGCATTGGAATTACCTGCTCCTTATAGCGTGTTGGATGAATACCGTCTTGTTAATGACAATGATCCCAATTATTCTAAAGCGAGACTTATTCACAATCAGGGACAGATCAAGGATTTCAGCAAATTCGGACTGGAGAAAAAAGATCAGCTGGCAATTGTAAAATTGCTGTTAAAGAAAAAAGAAGAGCTGGATGATCTTACTATTGAAGATTATTTTTCTCCATCTTTCCTCAACAGTAATTTCTGGTTCTTCTGGCGTTCTATGTTTGCCTTTGAAAACTGGCACAGTTTGCTGGAACTGAAACTCTACATGCACAGATTCCTTCATGCCATTGACGGAATGAAAGACTTCTCATGCCTGGTTTTCCCAAAATACAACCAGTACGACACCTATGTAACTCCATTAAAAAACTTTCTGGTGGAAAAAGGAGTACAGATCCAGTTCAATACATTGGTAAAAGATCTTGATATTCACATCAATACGGAAGGAAAAACCGTTGAAGGAATCATCACTGAACAGAATGGAGAGGAAGTAAGAATACCCATCGGTAAAGATGATTACGTTATCGTAACTACCGGATCTATGACTGAAAGTACATTCTACGGAGACAATAATACCGTTCCTGAAGTTACGATAGACAACAGCAGCGCCGGACAAAGTGCCGGATGGAAACTTTGGAAAAACCTGGCAGCAAAATCTGAAGTATTCGGGAAACCAGAAAAATTCTGTAGCCATATTGAAAAATCTTCATGGGAATCTGCTACGTTGACCTGCCGACCTTCTGCTTTTACAGAGAAACTGAAAGAACTGTGTGTAAATGATCCTTATTCAGGAAGAACAGCTACAGGAGGTATTATTACCATTACAGACTCTAATTGGGTGATGAGTTTTACCTGTAACAGACAGCCACATTTCCCTACTCAGCCGGATGATATCCTTGTAGTATGGGTATACGCTTTACTGATGGATAAAGAAGGAAATTATATTAAAAAACCAATGCCTCAGTGTACCGGAAACGAGATTCTTGCCGAGCTGTGTTATCACCTTGGAATGACTGATCAACTGGACAATGTTATAGAAAACACCATTGTACGTACAGCATTCATGCCTTACATCACTTCTATGTTTATGCCGAGAGCAATGGGAGACCGTCCGAGAGTAGTTCCGGAAGGATGTACCAACTTAGGTCTTGTAGGACAGTTTGTAGAAACCAATAATGATGTTGTCTTCACTATGGAAAGCTCTGTGAGAACGGCGAGAATAGCCGTTTATAACCTTCTTAATCTCAACAAGCAGGTTCCGGATATCAATCCGTTACAATATGACATCCGACATTTATTAAAAGCTACCCAGGCTTTGAATGACTATAAACCTTTCTTAGGAGAAGGAATTTTAAGAAAAATATTAAAAGGAACTTATTTTGAGCACATCCTTGTAAACCGTCCGGAAGAAAAAGAAGAACACGAATCCTTACTGACCAGATTTCAGGAATGGGTAAAAGGAGTAAAAGACTAAAAATAAATCTCATGGATTTTAAAAATATAACGATAGCAGGAAGTGGTGTATTGGGATATCAGATCGCCTTCCAGACTGCCTATCACGGTTTCAACGTTACCGTATATGATATCAATGATGAAGTATTGGAAAAAGCCAAAGGTAAATTCACTGCGTTAAGTGAAGCTTACCAGCAAGGTTTAGGAGCAACAAAGGAACAACTTGATGCCACATTTAAAAATATCAATTATTCATCAGACCTTGCTGAAGCAGTGAAAGATGCTGATCTTCTGATAGAAGCTGTTCCTGAAGATCCAGCCATCAAAACGGAATTCTACCATAAACTCGCTCAGGTAGCACCGGAAAAAACTGTTTTTGCTACGAACTCCTCTACTCTACTTCCAAGCCAGTTTGCTGAGGATACAGGAAGACCGGAGAAATTTGTAGCCCTCCATTTTGCCAATGAAATCTGGAAACACAATACCGGAGAGGTGATGCGACACTCAGGAACTTCTCAGGAGGTATTTGATTCAGTCATCAAATTTGCAAAAGATATTGGAATGGTCGCCTTACCTATCCAGAAGGAACAACCTGGATATATTGTCAATTCATTATTGGTTCCCTTGCTTGGCGCAGCAGTCAATCTCTGGGTTGATGAAGTATCAGATATAGAAACGATTGACAAGACATGGATGGTCGCTACAGGAGCACCAGCAGGACCTTTCGGTATTCTGGATATTGTAGGAATTACAACAGCCTATAATATCAATAAAATGGAAGCTGTAGAAACTCAGGATCCATTAAAGATCAAAGCTGTACAAAAATTAAAAGAAGATTATATTGATAAAGGAAAACTAGGGATATTAACTGGAGAAGGATTTTATAAATATCCTAATCCTGCATACCGTAATAAAGACTTTTTGAAATAGAATATTAAACTTCAGATTTTAAACTATTAAAATAAAAGCAGGACTTGTTTAGAGTCTTGCTTTTATTTTTTCCAATATTAAGATTAATTCAGGCTTATAGAACTTTCTTTTGGAAAACGCAAGGACGCAAGGTTATTTCTTTTCGAAGTGTTTAAGGCGCAAAGATTTTATCTCCGATAAAATTAAAGGCTGCTGATTTTAAATTTTCTCGCAGATTTTGCAAATTAAGCAGATGATAATAGTAAGTCTGCTTCTGCATAATCTCCCTAATCTGCGAGAACATGATAATGTATTATTATTTACTTAGCGCTTTTGCGTTTTCCAACAAAAACAAAAAAGCAGGACTCCAAAAATGAAGTCCTGCTTTTTGTTTTTATCTATTCCTGAAAATTATTCAGGTTTATAAGAATCTTTCAATGTTACTGTACGGTTAAATACCAACGTATCTTCTGTAGAATCCTGATCTTTTGTAAAGTACCCGATTCTCTGGAACTGTAATGGCTCCCCGATAGCAACTTCTTTCAGGCTTGGCTCAGCAAATCCTTTTACAGTAGTTACTGATTCAGGATTGATGAAGTTTAAGAAGTCTACATCTTTTTCTGCATCAGGCTGTTCCACTGTAAACAGTTGGTTGTAGATTCTTACTTCCACAGGAATAGCATGTTTCGCAGATACCCAATGTAAAGTTCCTTTTACTTTTCTTAAACTTTCTTCTGTTCCGCTTCCTGACTTACTCTTCTCATCATAAGTAGCGTAGATGGTAGTAATCTCACCATTTTCATCCTTCTCTACTCTTTCAGCTTTAATGATATAAGCAGATTTCAAACGAACTTCTCCACCTAATTTAAGTCTGAAGAATTTATTGTTAGCTTCTTCTTTGAAGTCTTCACGTTCTATATAGATTTCTCTTGAGAATGGTACTTCTCTTGTCCCCGCATTTTCCTGCTCAGGGTTATTCTCAGTTTCTAACCACTCTTCTTTATCTTCCGGGTAGTTTTCGATCACTAATTTTACAGGATCTACTACTGCCATTACACGCTTGGCAACCTTATTCAGGTCTTCACGCACGCAGAAATCCAGTAACTGGATTTCGATAAGGTTTTCTCTTTTCGCTACCCCTACTTTATCAATAAAGTTTCTGATGGAAGTAGGAGTAAATCCTTTTCTTCTCATCCCAGAAATAGTAGGCATTCTAGGGTCATCCCATCCGTTTACTACTCCTTCAGCTACTAATCTTTGCAGCTTTCTTTTGGAAGTAATCATATAGGAAACATTCATCCTTGCAAATTCTCTCTGCTTGTTTTTAACATTTCCTTCTTCATAAACCTGATCTAAATACCAGTTATACAAAGGTCTGTGATTTTCAAACTCCAAAGAACAAAGTGAGTGCGAAATTTGTTCGATATAATCAGATTCACCATGAGCCCAGTCGTACATTGGATAAATTTTCCATGCTGTACCGGTTCTGTGGTGAGGCTTATTCAAAATTCTGTACATCACAGGATCACGCATATTCATGTTGGGTGAAACCATGTCAATTTTTGCACGAAGAGACATTGAACCACTTTCAAATTCTCCGTTTTTCATCCTTTCGAATAAATCTAAAGACTCTTCAACAGGACGATTTCTGTATGGAGATTCAATTCCCGGTTCTGCAGGATTTTTTCTTTGCTCAGTAATCACTTCAGACGGCTGCTCATCTACGTAAGCTTTTCCTTCTTTAATTAACTGAACGGCCCAATCGTAAAGCTGCTGGAAGTAATCGGATGCGTACAAAACTTTATCCCATTTGAAACCTAGCCATTCAACGTCTTTCATAATAGAATCTACGAATTCCTGTTCTTCTTTTTCAGGGTTCGTATCGTCGAAACGAAGGTTTACGGGAGCATTGTATTTTTCACCCAGACCAAAGTTGATGCAGATCGCTTTTGTATGCCCTACATGCAGATAACCATTGGGTTCAGGTGGAAAACGGAAACGGATCTGATCTCTTTTCAGACCGTTTGCCAGATCATCTTCTATAATTTGCTCAATAAAATTGAGTGATTTTTTTTCTTCTTCCATTAAAGTAGCTTTTATTTTTTTGCAAAAAAAGTTTCACAAAGTTACGGAAAAATAAGCTTTTGTAAAAGTGATAATTTAAAAGCCTTATGTATTGTATTTCAATATTTTTCACTAATTTCGGGATGCTAATACCATTTTAACCAATTAACCGTCATGGCCGTTTATATCTTAAGCAACCGGAAAATAATCCGGCACAAAGGCGAAAGAGTAGACTCTTTTTCCAATGAAGAATATTCGATTCCTAATTTCAGGATCGCCAAATGCGATTTTGACAACTACAAGGAACCTACTGCACAGGTCAAAAAGAAAAAAGACTATACCAACAGAAATATTTTAAATTACAAGCTTTTTTCCGAACCCGAAAAACAGGGTTATGAAGAAGTTTTAGACGTTCTGTTGAGTGAAAAAGGAATTAAAAAATCCCCTCTTACAGCCAATAATCTTGGCGGAACCCAAAGAATGTTTTATGAATTGTACAAAAATATGTCTTCTACCAAAGACAGAAGTGATGTACTGATATTCATCCATGGTTATCTGTATGATTTTGATGATGAACTAAAGGCCATACTTGATCTTAAAAAAATATTTATTGATAATCCGGCCTCTCCTGTAGAACATATCTTATTTGTGAGCTGGCCTGCTTCCGGCAGTATGATTCCTTTGAGTTATTTTGATGATAAGGCTTCCAGCATCAATTCCGGAACATCTCTGGTGAGATTGTTTTATTTCTATACTCAGTTTTTAAAAGATATTTTCTCCAACCGAGATCTTGCTCCCTGTAATCAAAGAATACACCTAATGGCTCACTCTATGGGAAACAGAGTACTTCAAAGTATGCTATACAGCCTTAAAAGAGAAAATATACTGCGTGTTATTGACCAGGTTCTCCTGTTGAATGCGGATGTAAGCTATAAAGTGTTTGAAGATTCTGAGGATTCATTTAATAAACTCCCCTTATTAGCCAACCGGATTTCTATTTACTTAAACAGACAGGATATTATTCTGGGAGCTTCTCAGTTTACCAAAAATATTCTTACCCCGAGACTTGGTAAAAATGGACCAAGTGATATTGCTCATTACAAAGATATTGTGTCTATTATCGACTGTACCTTTGTAAAAGATGATCTGCTTAACAGCCTTAAATACGAAGTAGGAAATCATTGGGGATACCTTTCAAGCTCGCAGGTACAGAAAGATATCTTTCAAAATTTAAATGGAATTGATAGAAATCTTATCACCAACAGATCAAAGGATAACGAAAATATTTTCACAATTATTTCTTAACAAATAATTAAAATAATTCTTAAAAAATAAACTCTGTGTTAAAATTAGCCTCAATTTACAGTATGGCACAGAGATTGCTAATTCAAACGTTAGGGAATTACAATTTTTTATTATGGGACAGATTAAAAAAAGGTTTTCTGATATATTAAACTATATCAAGAAAGCCATCTTCGTAAAAGATGTGATTTAACTGAGTAAAAACCTCTAAATCAACAAAATATTCGATACACAACTACTACATCCACATACAGACCGGACTAAAAATAACCCTTACATATTCTGCATAGGAAGGGATTGCTAAATTCAAAACCGGAACCACCATCTTTAGATTTCAAACAATACAAACTTTTTAGTAAAATAGTTAAATATTACTAAATAATTCCCCACATGTTGTATAATTAAAAAAAGTTATCGACATTTACTTACCAATCAAACAAAATCAATAACATGAAAAATCTAAAGAAAATCAAAAGAGGGGAATTAAAAACCATCAAAGGAGGAAGACCGCCTCTTGGATGTAACAGTTGGAATCCGGTTGCCATGTGCTGCAGATCATGGGCCCCTGATTATTGTGGCCAGACTACTTGTCCGGATTCACCACCGCCATTATGCTAATTAATTTTTAACAGTTATATTTTGAACCACAACAGCTCATTTCTGAGCTCTAAATCGGATTCAAAATTATTGACAAATAAAGCTCCAGTGCCTAAACCTTGAGGCATTGGATTTTTTTTGGTAAATGTGTACTGAGCAATGGCATTCAAGCCGATATTACTCTCCAGAGCTGAGGTAATCCACCAGCCTATATTCTGATTTTCTGCCAGAGAAATCCATTCATCGGAACCTGAAAAACCTCCTACTAAAGCAGGTTTCAGAATAATATATTGAGGATTTATCGTTTCTAAAAGCCGTTTCTTTTTTTCAGGATCAATAATTCCAATGAGTTCTTCATCCAATGCAATGGGAGTAGGTGTTTTTGCACATAACTCAGCCATATCATCCCAATTTCCGGCTTTGATAGGCTGTTCAATGGAATGAATATGAAGATCTGCAAGCTGCTGCAACACAATGACCGCTTCCTCTTTACTGAATCCTCCGTTAGCATCCACACGAAGTTCCAGTTGATCTTTGGAAAATTTCTCTCTCAATTTCTGAAGAATAACATGTTCAGACTTCCAATCGACACCAATTTTTAATTTGATACAATGGAACCCTTTTTCCAGTTTCTCCTGAATCTGTTCTTCCATATATTCTGCATCTCCCATCCATATCAGTCCGTTGATGGTAATGGCAGATTTTCCTTCGGTAAATTCACCAGGAAAATAAAGACTGTCTCCATATTTCAGATTCTGAACTGCCTGCTCATATCCAAACCAGATGGAAGGAAATTCTTTCAGTTCTTCTTTCAAAAATGCGGCATCCTGATTGATATTTTCACAAAGCCATTTCAGTTTTTTTTCATAATCAGGTCTGTCGTCAAAACTCAGTCCTCTGAAAATAGCACATTCTCCTACTCCTTTTCTTCCTTCTTCGGAAATAGTCAGAACAAAGGTTTCTTTATCAAGCAAAACGCCGCGAGATGTTCCACTCGGGCGTTTAAATTGTAATAAATATTGTAAGTACGTTGCTTCCATTTATTTCACGCTGTCAATACGCATAAATTCTTCAGCTTTTTCTACCATTTCAATACTTCCGCAGAAGAAAGGAATTCTCTGGTGAAGTTCTGTAGGCTCTATTTCAAGAATTCTTCTGAATCCGTCAGTTGCTTTTGCTCCTGCCTGTTCTGCAAGAAAGGCCATTGGATTACATTCGTATAAAAGTCTTAATTTACCATTCGGAGCTTGTGAATAAGAAGGATAAATATAAATACCTCCTTTTAGCATGTTTCTATGGAAGTCTGCTACCAAAGAACCGATATATCTTGAAGTATATGGACGGTCACCTTCTTCCATCTGGCAGTATTTAAGATAGTTTTTTACACCTTGAGGGAATTTTATATAGTTTCCTTCGTTAATAGAATAGATTTTACCCGTTTTTGGGAAAGTCATATTAGGATGAGAAAGATAATATGTTCCTAAAGATGGATCTAATGTAAATCCGTTTACTCCATTACCTGTTGTATAAACAATC
>CBFQYI010000158.1:0-9259 GCA_965720825.1 uncultured Chryseobacterium sp.
ATTACATTGAGTTTAATAGGTTTGCGAAAACCGTAAAAAGAAAAAGTAAAAATAGTAGTATGGCACAATCAGAATTTCGTTACGCCCATCATCCTGAAGATGTGAAAAAATATACCACAGAAGATCTCAGGAGGGAGTTTCTGATCGATGATTTATTCAATGAGGATAAGATAAAACTGGTCTATTCTATGTATGACAGGCTTATTGTAGGAGGCATAATGCCTTCTTCCAAAGCTTTGAAACTGGAACCTACCGATGATCTGAAAGCAGAAAACTTTCTGGACAGAAGAGAATTGGGAATCATCAATGTAGGAGGAGCAGGAAAAGTAACCGTAGACGGAAATGTATATGAGCTTGGAAATAAAGAAGCTTTATACGTCGGAAAAGGAGCTCAAGAAGTGATCTTTGAAAGGACAGGTGAAGAACAGCCTTATTTCTACATCAATTCAGCTCCGGCACATCATGCATATCCCACAAAGAAAATCACAAAGAATGAAGCGGAAATTGTGGAACTGGGTGAGGAAAAATATGCGAATAAGCGTACCATCAACAAATTGATTGTTAATTCTGTTGTCGAAACCTGCCAGCTCCAGATGGGTATGACTGAACTTCATCCCGGAAGTGTCTGGAACACGATGCCTGCGCATACCCATACCAGAAGAATGGAAGCTTATTTCTATTTTGACCTCGAAGAAGGGCAGACGGTAAGTCATTTTATGGGACAGCCTCACGAAACCCGTCACCTGTTCATGAAGAACAGACAAGCAGTATTGTCTCCCGAATGGTCTATTCACTCTGGGGTAGGAACTGCCAATTACACTTTTATCTGGGGGATGGCCGGAGAAAATATGGACTACGGCGATATGGACGGTATTAAAACAAACGAACTAAAGTAATTTTCCAATGAATTTATTTGATTTATCTGGTAAGGTAGCTGTGGTTACAGGAGGTACTCACGGATTAGGAATGGCAATGGCAGAAGGACTTGCCGCAGCTGGTGCTGAGCTGGCCATTACCAGTACAACGCCATCAAAACTTGAAGAAGCTTTGAATTATTACCACGAAAAAGGGTATCAAGCAACGGGCTATATTTTTGATGTGACGGATGAACTGGAAGCAGCCCAAAAAGTAGCTTTAATGGAAGCCACTCATGGAAAAATAGACATCCTTGTCAATAATGCGGGAATCATCAAACGTATTCCGGCTATTGATATGGAAGTAGATGACTTTAGAAAAGTAATTGATGTAGATCTTACCGGACCTTTTATCATGTCGAAATTAATCGGGAAATATATGATTAAAAGGAAATCGGGGAAAATTATCAATATCTGCTCGATGATGAGTGAGCTGGGACGTGACAATGTAGTAGCCTATGCTTCGGCAAAAGGCGGCCTTAAAATGCTTACCAAAAATCTGGCAACAGAATGGGCAAAACACAATATCCAGGTGAACGGAATCGGTCCCGGATATTTTGCGACTTCCCAGACAGAACCCATCCGTGTGGATGGAAACTCTTTCAATGATTTTATCATCAGCAGAACACCGGAAGGGAGATGGGGAAACCCGGAAGACTTGGCCGGAACTGCCATTTTCCTTGCTTCTGATGCAAGCAGATTCATCAACGGACAGATTATTTACGTAGATGGAGGAATCCTGGCTACCATTGGAAAACCTGCTAATGAATAACAACAGATTAGACAAAAATGAAACCTTTTATAACAGATCAATTTTTATTACAAAATAAATACGCTGAAGAACTTTACTTCAGATTCGCAGAAAAGCAGCCTATCATCGATTATCATAATCATTTGATTCCTAAAGATATTGCAGAAGACACTGTTTTTGATAATATCTCCAAAGTCTGGATTGCCGGCGACCACTACAAATGGAGAGCCATGAGAACGATGGGAGTCAATGAAAAATTCATCACGGGAGAGGCTTCAGACAAAGAAAAATTCGAAGCCTGGGCAAAAACAGTTCCGTATACTTTGAGAAACCCTTTGTATCACTGGACTCATCTGGAATTGAAAAGATATTTCGGAATTGATGAACTCTTGAACGGAGATAATGCCTCAGAAATCTATGAAAATATCACCACTCAGCTTCAAACGCCTGAAAAATCTACCAGAGGTCTTTTGAAAATGATGAATGTAGAATCTCTATGCACAACAGAAGATCCTACAGACATTTTGAATTACCATCAGGATCTGGCGAAAAGCGATTTCGGTATCAAAGTAAGCACCGCATTCCGTCCGGATAAAGCCATTCTGATTGAAAACCACAACTTTGCAGATTATATAGCAAAGCTGGGCGTATCAGCAGGGATTGAAATTAATTCTTACCAGACTTTATGTGATGCTTTGATGAAAAGAATAGAATATTTTCACGAAAACGGATGCAGACTGTGTGATCACGGCTTAAACAATATTTCTTTTGAAGAAGCTACAGAAGCTGAAGTGAATGCTATTTTCAATGATAAATTAGCTGGAAAAGTGATTGCCGAAAAGCAGGTAAACCAATTCAAAACAGCCATTTTATTATTCTTAGGAGAAGCTTATCACCAATACGGATGGGTTCAGCAGTTCCATTTAGGAGCTTTGAGAAATAATAATGAAAGAATGCACAGAATTTTAGGACCGGATACTGGGTGGGATTCTATCGGAGACTTTGTACAGGCTGAAACGCTGTCCAGGTTTTTGAACACTCTAGACGGAAAAGATAAACTCACAAAAACAATTCTATACAATTTAAATCCTGCGGATAACGAAATTTTCGCAACAATGATAGGGAATTTCAATGATGGAAGCATCAAAGGGAAAGTACAGTTTGGCTCCGGATGGTGGTTCCTTGATCAGAAAGACGGAATGATCAAACAGATGAATGCCCTTTCCAACATGGGATTAATAAGCTGTTTTGTAGGAATGCTTACAGACTCCAGAAGTTTCCTGTCTTACCCGAGACACGAATATTTCAGAAGAGTATTGTGTAATCTTTTCGGGGAAGAAATGAAAAACGGTGAATTGCCGGATGATATAGAACTGATCGGGAAAACCATTTCAGATATCTGCTACCATAACGCGAAAAATTATTTTGATTTTTAATTGAAAAGCTATGGGCAAAATAGTCACATTCGGTGAAGTGATCATGAGACTTTCCCCACCCGGAAACAGAATGATGAAGCAAAGCCACGAAATGGAGTTCTTCTTTGGAGGAACTGAATTGAATGTTGCGTCTTCATTGGCAACAATGGGTGGTGATGTAAGGCATATCAGCAGTGTTTCGGATGATTTTGTAGGAGAATCTGCAGTTTCTTTCATCCAAAGTTTTGGAATTGATACCACTTTCATTCATAAAAATGAAAATCCTTTGGGACTGTATTTTCTTGAAGTGGGATCATCTGTTCGTGCCAGTAGAATTGCTTACAACAGACTGAATGGTTCTTTTGCCAATATCAACCCTGAACAGATCAACTGGGAAAAGGCGCTTGAAGATTGTGAATATTTTCACTGGACAGGTATCAGCCCCGGTATTTCAGAATCTGCTTACGAAGCATTGAAAGAAGGCCTGAAAACTGCACAGAATAAAGGAATTGAAATTTCCACAGATCCGGCCTACCGCTCCAATCTCTGGAAATATGGCAGAAAAGGACATGAAGTACTGAAAGAACTGGTTTCTTATTCCACCATTTTTATCGGAGGAGTAAACGAGATCAATGAAATTCTCGGAACTCAGTTTTCCTCAGACCAAGGAGGTTTCATTGAAGCCTGTAAAGAATTAAAACAACAAATTCCTTCTGTTCAAAGGGTTTTTGATAAAATAAGAATTGGGGTTACAGCAAGTACACAGCAAACACAGGGAAGAGCTTGGGTAGATAAAACCTATTTTGAAACGGAACTTCTGGAAATTAATCCTGTTGTTGACAGAATAGGAACGGGAGATGCTTTTGCCGCAGGACTAATCCATGGTTTAAAGCATTTTGATCATAAAAAAGCCTTGAGTTTTGCCAATGCAGCCTGCGCGGTTAAGCATACCATACCCGGAGATATCAACTATGCAAGTGTAGAGGATATTCTGGAAGTAATGAACGGAAATTCAGGAGGAAGAATAAAAAGATAACTATGGCCAGATTTAATAGAATAGAAGTAGCCTTAATGGCAAAGCAAACAGGGATTGTACCTGTGTTTTATCATGCGGACATTGACGTTTGCAAGAAAATTGTAAAAGCTTGTTTTGATGGAGGAGCACGTGTTTTCGAGTTTACCAACAGAGGAGATTTTGCTCATGAGGTTTTTGCTGAGCTGGTAAAATATGTTGCCAAAGAAACACCTGAAATGATTCTGGGAATTGGTTCCATCATTGATCCGGCGACCGCTTCTTTATACATTCAGAATGGCGCGAACTTTATTGTAGCTCCTGTTTTAAATCCTGAAGTGGCAAAGGTCTGCAACCGGAGAAAAATTGCGTGGATGCCAGGCTGTGGCTCTGTTTCTGAAATTTCTTATGCGGAAGAACTGGGTGCAGAGATTGTAAAGATTTTCCCAGCAACACAAGTAGGTGGACCGGAATTCATCAAAGCTGTGAAAGGCCCGATGCCATGGTCAAACATAATGCCTACAGGAGGAGTCATTCCCACAAGAGAAAACATCAGTGAATGGATTTCTGCTGGCGCATACTGCGTAGGATTAGGCTCTCAGCTGTTTGTGAAAAATGAAGCCGGGGAATATGACTATGCAAAAATCACAGAAGCTGTAGCCCATTCAATACAGATCATTAAAGAACTAAGATAATTGTTCTTATCATTTTAATGAAGTTATAAAGGGTAATCAGACAGATTAATTAGACCTAAAAGGATCATAGTATTCAATCTAATTAATATCAATCCCTTAATCAAATTCAAATGGTTTAAAAAATTAATAATTTCCGTACTGAAATAGTATGGATAAGGAGTTTTTTGCTCCATTTTGTTGTCAAAATCAATAAAAATCAATACTATTAACGATTGATATGAAGAAAGAAATATCCCCGAAACCGACTCAGTTCAGATGGACGATCTGCGTGCTTCTTTTTATTGCAACGACCATCAATTATATGGATCGGCAGGTGCTGTCACTCACTTGGAAAGATTTTATCGCTCCGGAGTTTCACTGGAATAATAATGACTATGGAAATATAACGGCATTATTTTCTATTTTCTATGCAGTAAGTATGCTTTTTGCCGGGAAGTTTGTAGACTGGATGGACACTAAAAAAGGTTTTCTCTGGGCTATCGGAATCTGGTCTGTAGGTGCTGTTATTCACGCTTTTTGTGGAATTGCCACTTCAGGAGTTCTTACAGGAAACTGGCTGGTAGGTTTTCAGGAATCTAAAGACATTATCGGAAGAGTAGATAATGTGGGCGCTATTATCAGCACCAGTGTTACCTTGTTTATTTTCGCCCGTTTTGTTTTGGCGGTCGGGGAAGCAGGGAATTTTCCAGCTGCGATAAAAACTACTGCAGAATATTTTCCAAAGAAAGACAGAGCGCTGGCAACCAGTATTTTTAATGCCGGAGCAACGGTTGGAGCCTTGGCAGCACCGGTTACTATTCCTTTTATTGCAAAATCGATGGGCTGGGAGTGGGCGTTTATCATTATTGGGGCTTTAGGTTTTGTGTGGATGGGGCTTTGGGTATTGTATTACAAAAAACCTCATGAGCATCATAAAGTCAATGAACATGAGCTTACCTATATTCAGCAGGATCAGGATGATTGGGTTGGAGAAGGTTCAACAGCATCGGAAAAGAAATTTTCCTTCAAAGAATGTTTCAGTTACAGGCAGACCTGGGCTTTTGCTTTCGGAAAGTTTATGACGGATGGAATCTGGTGGTTTTTCCTGTTCTGGACACCGGCTTATCTGAGTTCTGTTTACAAAATGGATTCCACACAAAGTGCCTTACCGTTATTTGTTCTCTATATGATTACGTTATTTTCCATTATTGGAGGATGGCTTCCTAAGTATTTTGTAGAGAAAAAAGGAATGGATGCGTATTCCGGAAGGATGAAAGCGATGCTGATTTTTGCTTTTTTCCCTTTGCTGGCATTATTGGCGCAGCCATTGGGCTCTGTTTCATATTGGATTCCTGTATTGATTATTGGAGTAGCAGGAGCAGCTCATCAGGCATGGTCAGCGAATATTTTCTCAACGGTAGGCGATATGTTTCCCAAAAAGGCTATTGCAACCATTACAGGAATTGGTGGAATGGCTGGCGGAATCGGTTCTTTTTTAATCAATAAATCATCAGGTGTATTATTTGATCATGCTCATAAAGCATGGACTACTGTTGACGGAACACCTTTGCTGGAGAAATATCCGCAATACATCAATGAGCGTTTGCCGGAGAATTTTCTTCACGATCTGGAAAAATCCGGAGCTATAATTTCTGATGGAATTGATAAAGGATATATGATCATTTTCTCAGTGTGCGCAGTCGCTTACCTTATTGCATGGAGTGTGATGAAAACACTGGTTCCGAAATATAAAGTGATACAATAAAAATGAACAAAAGGCAAAAAGCTTCTTTGCTGAATAAACGCCTTTGCGAACGAAAGTAAGCGCAATTTTACAGGTCTTTGCAGACATTGCGTTACAACTCAAAAATATAGTAAGATTAGAAAAAATGGAAAATCAGATAAAACAAAAACTCAATCGTGAATTCTATAATTCCCCGGGAAAACGTCCTATTAAAATAGTACAGTTTGGAGGCGGGAATTTCATGAGAGGATTTACAGATTATATTATAGATCAGTTAAATAAAAAGACAGATTTCAATGCAGGAATTGTAAATGTACAGCCTACAGCGGGAGGTTCTGTTCACAAGCTTGAAGAGCAGGATAATCTGTATACTCTTTTTACAAGAGGAATTAAAAAAGGCGAAATTATTGATGAAAAACAGGTGATCTCTTCCATTCAGAAGTCCATTAATCCTTATACACAATATGACGAATTCCTCGCTTTAGCAAAAGAAGAAGAGCTTGAATTTATCTTTTCCAATACCACAGAAACAGGAATTGTTTACGATGAGTCTGAAGAATATTATACAGGTCCTCATAAAAACTTTCCTGCAAAACTCACGGTTTTATTGTACGAAAGATTTAAATATTTCAATGGAGCACCGGAAAAAGGAGTGAGAATCATTCCCTGTGAGCTGATTGAAGATAATGCTTTGGCTTTAAAAAATATCATCCTTCAATATGCTGAACTCTGGAATTTAGAAGAAGGTTTTGTGCAATGGATTGAACAGTCTAATTGTTTTCATAATACATTGGTAGACAGAATTGTTCCTGGTTATCCTAAAGACGATGCAGAAACTTATGAAGAGCAGTTGGATTATGAAGATCAGATGATGGTGGTTTCTGAAGTATTTTTACTTTTTGTCATTCAGGATACTAAGAATTTAAAAGAAAGAATTCCTTTTGAACAAATTAATGAGCAGATTCTGGTGGTAGATGATATTCAGCCTTACCGTCTCAGAAAAGTAAGAATTCTGAATGGTGGACATACATTGATGCTGGCTCCAGCCATTTTATCACGAAAAGAAACGGTAAAAGAATCCATTGATAATCCGTTCATTGGGAAGTTTTTAAAAGATGCTATTTTCAATGAAGTCAACCCAACTTTAGGATTGGATGAAAATGAGTTGAAAGATTTTGCAGAAGAAGTTTTCGACAGATTTAGAAATCCTTTTATTAAACATCATCTGGCAAGTATCGCTTTATATTTCGTATCTAAATTTAAAGTGAGAGTCCTGCCGAGTTTATTGAAATATGTGGAAACTAATCAAAAATTACCGCTCAATTTAACTTTCTCTTTGGCTGCTCTTATCAGATTCTATCAGGGTAATTTTCAGGATAAAACCCTTCCATTGAATGATGAACAGACGATTGTTGACCGATTCAAAGAAATCTGGTTAAACAATGAGTATGAAAAAGTAGCAGAACTTGCCTTAAGTGAAACTTCTTTCTGGGATACAGATCTGACAGAAGTTGAAGGCTTGAAAGGCGCTGTAACAAAAGCTTTGTGGGAAATTGATCATCACGATGCAGAAACAGCATATCACCATTTTGTTCAATTCTATTCTTAAAAATCATGCAGAAGAAAGTATTGAAGGTAAATCCCAAAGATAATGTTGCCGTAGCTCTGGTTGATCTTTATCAGGGCGAAACGGTTACTTTGGATCATTTGACCTATGAAATCATAAAAGCTACAAAGGCCAAGCATAAGTTTGTCACGGAAGATCTTTCAGAAGGTGATGCCATTATCATGTACGGTGTTTTGGTGGGAAAAGCCAGCCAGCCGATTCAAAAAGGAGAAGTCATTACGACTGAAAACGTAAAACATCAAAGCGCAAAAGTAAAAGGGAAAACCGAAACAACTGCCTGGACAGCTCCGGATGTAGAAGTGTGGAAAGACAGAACATTCATGGGATATCACAGAGAAGACGGACAGGTAGGAACAGAAAATGTATGGCTGTTTTTTCCTTTGGTTTTTTGTGAAAACAGGAATGTGGAGATTTTGAAAGATGTTTTTGAAAAAGAACTCTTGTTCGAAAAAGTGACAAAACATCAGCTTTTGCTGAGATCTTTGGTCAATAATTCAGATACGGAAACCATTGCGGAAGAAGATCAGAATGAAAGAATTTTTAAAAATATTGAAGTTAAATTCATCACTCATCAGGGCGGCTGTGGCGGAATTCGTCAGGATGCTGAAGCTTTGGGACGTTTATTGGCTGGATATGTCAATAACCCGAATGTAGCTGGAGCAACTGTTTTGAGCTTAGGATGTCAGAATCTTCAGGTTCAAATTTTCAAAGATGCCTTAGAGAAAATCAGTCCTGGGAATAAAAAACCGATTATTGTTTACGAACAGCAAAAATCCGGAACAGTAGATGAAATGCTGAGCGGGATCATCAAAGATTCTTACGAAGCCATTAAGAAAGCCAATGAGATTCAAAGAAAACCGGCATCCATTTCAAAATTGGTATTAGGCTTGGAGTGTGGTGGTTCAGATGGCTTTTCCGGAATTTCTGCCAATCCGGTTTTAGGACAGCTGTCAGATTTAATGGCCGGAATTGGTGGCGCAACCATTCTTTCAGAATTTCCGGAATTGTGTGGAGTAGAGCAGGAGCTGGTGAACCGTTGTGTGAATGAAAACTATGCAGAAAGATTTTTACAGTTGATTAAAGACTTAGAAGAATCAGTCGTTGCTGCATGATCTGGTTTTT